>JAFLJU010000136.1 GCA_022712835.1 Desulfobacteraceae bacterium | reverse complement strand
CCAAAGGAAAAAAGGATTTTAGGGCGTATTGTTTTTCCGGCCTGACCCACAAGGGCTTCATGACCGATCCAGTCGGAATAAACAACGGGACGAGTGGCACCGACCTCGCCGTTCATGAGGGCTGCCAGATCAAACAATTTTTTAAATTTTCCCTTGCTGCCCATCCCTCTGCCGCCGGTGATCACAATATCAGCCTTTTCAATTCCCTTGGTCTTGGAGGGTTTATACTCCGAAGAGATACATCGGATTTTTTCTTCGGGCATCCCTTTTGGCAGGGGCAACCGAACAATCTTTCCCGTGGCCTTATCGTCATGGACAAGCTCCTGGAATGTTCCGGGTCGGATGGTGGCCATCTGGGGTCTTTTTTCAGGGGTGATGATCCGGGCAATAAGATTTCCCCCAAAGGAAGGAGCGATCTGAACCAGACGACCTTTGGGATCAATTTCAAGATCGATACAATCGGCTGTCAAGCCGGTCTTCAGTTGTTTTGCCACCCTCGGAGCAATTTCCTGACCAAACCTTGTGGCCCCCACAAGCAGCGTCTCAGGCTCGAACTCCTGCACCAACCGGGTCATCAAAAAAGAATAGGTCTCAATGGAATAGGTTTTTAATGCCGGATCATCCATCACATAGACCTTTTGAGCCCCATGGGCAATATATTCCCGAACATACTCATCCATTTTGTCCCCGAAAACCACGGCACACACCTTACCGCCCGTCTTTTGGGCAAGGCTTTTGGCACGTGCTAGGATCTGAAGGGTGACCCGACTTTGGAAATAATTGCGATAATCCCCCAATACCCAAATATCATGTGTTGTTGTCATATTCCCTCTTCATGGCCATGGGTTTTCAAATCTTTGCCCATGGCACCGCTGATAATTTTGCCATACTCGTCAAAAAGCTGGTCCACCACAGTTTTTGCCGCCCCTTTCAACACCACGTTCTCTTTTCGGGTGGTGGGAGAATAGACATCCAAAATCCGGGTGGGGGAATCCTTTAAGGCATTAAAATTTTCATCCAACCCCAAGTCTTTTGCATCCACCCGGATGATATCGGTATCCCCGAATGCGTCCTGAACTCCGCCAAGGGTGGTATATCGGGGAGTATAGGCGCCATGATCAATGGTGACAAGCCCGGGAAGATCCATTTCAAGAACCTCAAAAAAGTCATCCACATGGCGCTGGACCCTTATAAGATTCCCCAGCAATTTTATATCAGACGCATATCCCAGGGCCGGGATGGACAAATCTCCTGCCAGCTGGGGTCCCACCTGGCCGGTTTCGCTGTCACTGGTCTGGCATCCGCACAATACCAGGTCCACGTCGGGCTCTTGATTTTTGATAAACTCGGCCAGAATAAAAGAAGTCAAAAAGGTATCTGCTCCGGCCATTCTCCTATCGGAAAGCAGCACCCCAATGTCTGCTCCCAGGGCCTTGGCCTGGAAAAGAATTTCTGCGGCCATGGGAGGCCCCATGGAAAGAACGGTAATCTGGGTTTGGCCGCCTTGCCTTGCCCGCGCTTCTTTGATCTGAAGCCCCGCTTCAAGGGCACACCTTGAGGAAGGGTCCATCATGCCCTGGGCAAGTTCCCGCTTCAGGGTGCCGGTTTTGGCATTCCAGGGAAGCTCGGATACCATGGGCACCTGTTTGATACATATGATTATCTTAAATAGTTTCATTGTCTCGCCCTAATTTTCATATGGTTTAGCTATCTATATTTTAGCTATTTATATTTTAGCTAGGTTGGGTCAGAATATGTCTGGCAATGACCATCTTCTGGACTTCGCTGGTGCCTTCATAAATTTGTGTCACCTTGGCATCCCGGAAATACCGTTCCACATCATATTCCTTAGAGTATCCGTACCCGCCGTGAATCTGAACCGCCATGTCCGTGACATTCCTGGCGGTTTCACTGCAAAAGAGTTTGGCCATGGAGGCCTGGGCGGAAAAAGGAACGCCCTTGTCCTTTAAGGCGGCTGCCCTGTGGAGCAAAAGACGCCCGGCATCAATATTTGTGGCCATGTCCGCCAAATAATTCTGGATGGTTTGAAAACGGGAGATGGGTTTATTAAACTGCTGGCGCTCCTTGGCATAGGAAACAGAATTTTCATAGGCCGCCTGGGCAATGCCAAGCGCCTGGGCCGCAATGCCGATCCGACCGGTATCAAGACCTTTCAGCCCTATTTTTAATCCCTGGCCGGGTTTTCCCAAAAGGTTTTCTTTCGGGACCTTACAGTTTTCAAAAAACAAAGAGGATACAGGATTGGCCCGCATGCCGCAAAGATCTTCTATCTCCCCCACCAGAAACCCGGGTCTCTCCTTTTCCACAATAAACACATTGGCAACGCTGTTCTGCCCTTCGGTCACGGCAAAAACCAGGATGGTACCAGCCACCCCCCCGTTGGTAACAAAGATTTTGGTACCGTTGATCACATACCCATCATCTGTTTGCCTGGCACTGGTTTCCACCCCACCGGCATCGGACCCGGCATTGGCCTCGGTGAGGCAAAAAGCACCAATGCTGTCCCCTGCGGCCATGGCCGGAACAAAGCGATCAATCTGTTCCTGGGTGCCAAATTCCAAAATAGGGTAGATCCCCACACTGTTGTGGACGGTCACGCAAAGCCCCAGAGCTGCGGACACCCGGGACAATTCTTCCACCACAATGGCATAGCTGATGGTATCCAGTTCCGCCCCCCCAAGGCGTTTGGGAACCTGGAGTCCAAAAAAATTCAGGGGTTTCATCTTCTCAACAATTTCCTGGGGAAACCTTGCCTCCCGGTCCAGTTCGGCAACCATGGGTTTTATCTCATTTTCTGCAAACTCCCGAACCGTCTTGGAGATAAGCTGATGTTTCATACAGGGATTAAAATCCATACACACTCCCTATCATTTATACTTTAAGTTTTCTTTTTTTTTACAATGCATCGCGGTCCCAGGGTTCAAACTCGTTGAAATCTGAGACCATTGGGTATACACCCTATTCAAATGCATTTTCAAGTATTTTCAGATAATCTTCTCGATCCAGTAACCTTGGGTTGGACGGATTTGAATTATTGGCAACGGACATGTCTGCAATGGTTTCAAACTGATCCCTGGCAATGTTCAACTCTTTGAACCCAGGGATTGCAAGCCGGGTTGAAAGATCCCGTATATGGGCAATAAACAATTGGGCAACCAGGCTGTCGTCTGCCGGACCATCCGGTGCTCCAAACCCCGTTTTCCGGGCAAGATCTGCCATTTTTTCCACACAAGCTGGAAGATTATAAGCCAACACATGGGGAAGAAAAATGGAATTGGCCACCCCGTGGGGCACATCATAAAGTGCCCCAATGGATTCGGAAATACAGTGAACCGCCGTTACATCGGAATTGCCAAAGGCAAATCCGGCAATGGTGGATCCAACCATAAGGTTTTCACGGTCCAGATGATTGTTTTCAATATCCGTGAACGCACCTTCCACTGCCCCCAAAATTAATTGCACCGCACGAAGGGCATTGGTATCGGTAATCAGGGTAGCTGGTTTTGACAAATAGGCTTCCACGGCATGGGTCAGCGCATCCAACCCGGTGGAGGCAATAATGGATTTAGGCAGGGTTTTGATCAGGTCCGGGTCCACAATGGAAACA
>JAFLJU010000533.1 GCA_022712835.1 Desulfobacteraceae bacterium | reverse complement strand
GTTTCCGTGGGTTTGATCAGAAAATCAAAGGCTCCCAGTTTCATCCCCTGGATGGCGTTCTCCACGGTTGCCTCTCCTGTCAGCATGATTACCGGAACCAGGGGGGTGGCTTCCTTTATCTTTTTTAGGGCGTCAATGCCGTTTATCTCAGGCATCTGTACATCCAGAATGATCACATCAAAATCGATTTTCACGGCTATTTCAATGGCAGCGCCGCCGGAGTCTACGGTGGTGACGGCAAAGTCTCTCATTTCAAGCCGTTGGGCCAGGGTTTCGATGAATTCCTTTTCATCATCGGCGATCAATACTTTTATTTTCATTTTTATGCGGGTCCTTCTGGTTTTAAGTTTTTAAGAAACTATCAAATGCATTATGCTCTTGCCTCTTCTATCTTTTCATAGGCCATTTTCATGGTCTGGGTAATTAAATCAATATCAGCCGGTTTCTGGAGATAGGCAAAGGCCCCAAGGTTCATACAGGTTTCCCGATCTACCTCAGATCCGTGGCCGGTGAGGATGATCACTTCAATGTGAGGCTTGGTTTCTTTGATGGTTTTTAACACTTCAAACCCGTCAATCCCTGGCATTTTAAGGTCCAGGAGGATGACTTCGGTATCTTCTTCATCGGTGAAATCCAGGGCTTGCTCACCGTTATAAGCGATCTCGTTTGTGAATTGGCGCATTTTGAGGCGTTCCGACAGGGTCTGGACAAATTCTTTTTCATCGTCCACCAGTAGAATTCGTAAAGGTGTTTCAAATTCATAGTTATGAATGATATTGCCCTTGTAATAATTCTGACCGATTTTCGTTTCCACCGAGGTTACCCCGGGAACAGCCTCTGCCGTCTGGATGATTTTTTGCTGGAATTTTGTGAGCAGCATCACTTTTTTATCAATGGTGACCACCACAGCACCTTTGTGGGATTCCACTATAAACCCCTGGCCGATGTGACTTAAGGCAAGTTCAACATCCGCAATCAGTTTAAAGTCAAAAACTTCTTGTTGGATGAGTTCTTCCTGGGTAAAGGGCAGTTTTTTTAGATATTTTGAAACAAGGTCGACGGCTTGATTGGCATCAAGCTTGCCCGAGGGAATCACAATATCAAAGAGGGATTCGTCCCAGGCCTTTTTATTAAACAGGGCGGTGGCCCATAGGATGGCATGTTTATCTAAATGTTCAATCTCTTTGGTGGCTTGATTTTCCGATACTCCCTTTTTGGCCATCCCGTTTTTAATCCGTTGGGCTTTCTCGGCAATAATCAGCACCCGCATCACATGGGTGGTGGTTTTGGGTATCAGATGCCCGATAAGCCCGTGTAAAATACAATTGCCTTCACTGACCAAATCCGAGAGGGTTTTTTTCAGTGAAGATATGCATTTTTCCCTTTCGTGGGTAAAATCATTAAAGGCGATTTGACGGCTTTCCAATACTTTATGGAGCGTTGTCAGGCTGATATTATGAGTGTCATGTGTTATCTTCAGAACTTCGGCATCGTTGATGACGCGGCAATCAAATTTTTCACCAAGCAGTTGGACAATCTCTTCTGAATTTGCGTGTAATCCGTTTGTAATGGTTAGAATTGACATATGATCCTCCTTAATTATGGTTAAACTTAATTCAATTCTTTACTATCTATAAGATGATAGCAAAGAATGTGCCAATGGCGATAAAGCTATAAATTAAGTGTGTTACAAAATGGGGGAAACAAGAAAGAAACAAAATGGAACAACATGGAACGCGAAAAATAATACAATTTGGAACAAAATGATACTATTGATAGAGTGCTAACTGAGGACGGGGCGCTCCAGCAAAATACGAATACCCACGGGGGCCAGGTCTATGGAGCTGGGTGTCAGGCGAATCATTCTGCAGTTTTTTTGGATGTCAGCCCATTGGGTCGACCCTTGCAATTTTAGGCTAAAGTTTTCATTGTCCGGAGTTAGTTCATCAAGGCAAAGGTCAATTCCTTTTCCAACATCTGAGTTAACAATCGTGATCCGTATTTTTGTTGTAAGCGCCTGGATTTCCATGAGACATTCAAGGCAGTTCCATAGAACTTTCTGGAAAAGAACCGGATCGGTTTCAAAGGAGGGAGCGTTCTGGCAATCAACCAGTTCAATTTGTCCCCCTTTTTGTGAAAAAATTCGTTTGGTTAAAAATATAAGTCTTTTGGCGATCTCGTATATATTGACGGGTGCATAAAGCCTGTCTGTGGTATGGGCAAATTTATTTAACCCTGATGTGAGCTCAACCCCCCGGTAAGATTGCTCTTTTATCTTCCCCAGGCAGTGAGTGAACTTTTCCAAAAGATCGGGTAAATTATCCGATAAACTATTCGGGCTCATCTGAATAAAATCTTCCATGAGACCGGCATTTTCTTTAATGATGGCCAGCACATTCTGGAGTTCATGGGTGGTACTCGCCGTTACCTTGCCGAAAAAAGCCGCTTCATCATCTCTGTCTTTTACGATTTTGTTTTTCACGATTGCACCTGTGTCTATTGGGGGTTAAGCGCTGATTTGATTTTTTCAATAAGAACATAGATATCCAGGGGTTTGATGAGAAAATCAAAGGCGCCTAGGCGCATGCCTTCCATGCCGTCTTTGGTGGAACCATGCCCTGTCAGCAGAATCACCGGCAGTTCTTTATTGGTTGTTTTGATTTGCCTGAGGGTGTCCAACCCGTTTAATCCGGGCATCATCAGGTCAAGAATTGCGATATCAAACCTTTCGTTTTCAATCATTTGAATGCCTGATTCTCCGTCACCCGCTGTCCGGCATTGGTATCCCCTCAACTCCAGACGTTCGGCAAGAGTAGAAATAAATTCTTCTTCGTCGTCAATCAACAGGATGTTAATTTTCTGGTTTTCCATTTTTTCCTTCCATCTCATTTGTTTTTTCAGGGAGGAGGATTGTGAAAACAGACCCTTTCCCTATCTCACTTTCCACAAAGATCTCTCCCCCCAGTTTTTTTATGATACCATAGCTTATTGAAAGGCCCAGGCCGGTTCCCTTATCTTTCTTGGTGGTGAAAAACGGGTCAAAGATATTTTTTATGATTTTCTTTGGAATGCCACCCCCATTATCCGTAATTTTAATACTCACGCCTTTATTTTGAATATTTTTTGTCTCGATGTCAACCCGGCCCAGTCCATCTTCAACAACGGCAAAGGCATTGGTTAAAAGATTGAGAAAAACCTGTTGGAGCTGACCATGATCCGAAAGAATTGGAACCAGGGAATCGGACAGGTTTATATTCACCTCAAGTTTTCGGTAGAGAATATCTTTTTCTAAAAATTCAATGACTTCATGGATGATGGTATTGATCTGTATGGATTCTATTTTAACATCAATCCGTTTTGAAAAACCAAGAAGTCTATGGGTGATTCTCCTGCACCTGTCAACCGATGTCACGATGGACTTGGTGAGTTCACTAAATTTTGATTTTTGATTGAACTGGGTTGAAAGTTCAATTAGATCCATCATCAGGCCTGCTTTTTCATTGATGATGGCAAGGGGGTTGTTGATTTCATGTGCCACCCCTGCGGCCAGTCTACCAATGGAGGATAATTTCTGGGCGTGCTGGAGTTCGATTAAAACGTTTTCCCTGTGTTCGTCAGAGGTTTTAATCCTTTTTATCAGTACCGCCGTCATCTGGATAATTGCAAAGATAATGATGGTCAGACTAATCAAAAAGATGATAATCATTTCCGTTTTCAGGGCATACCAGGATTTCAGGGCAACCGATTGGGGCTGGACGATCACCAGAATATAATCTGCAATGGAAAATCCGGAACTGACAATGATAATATCCCGGTTATTGCTATCCTTGGTTTCAATTCCTCGGGATTTAAACCCTTTGCCCGGCAGTCGCAGTGGGCATTTTTCAAGGGTGTTGCCATAATAGAGCGAGTTGGTCTGAAGTATGCCAGCACTGTTCACGAGAAATGCGTCACTGCTCCGTTCAAGTCCCATGCTGGAAATAAGGTTGTCAAAAAAGTCCGTATCAATGGTGGCCCGTAATACCCAGGTCTCTCCATTGTCTTTTATGACCTGAACCGCAATGACAATATGGGGATATTTTCTGTACCCGAGAAAGACATTGCTTATATATTGTCCTTTGATTTGCGTTTCTTGAAAAGAGATCTGTTCTGAATAGTTTTTACCCAGCAGGGAATAGGGACCGACATAACTGACCAGATCTCCTTTTGAATTAATTAACCCGATATCGACAAACCCGTAGCGCTCTTTTTTTAATGAGGTCAGTACTTTTTGAATTACCTGCTCGTTCCCTAGGTTTTCAACGCTGTATGTAGCGGAAATAAACCGTACGATTGCGAGTCGTTGATCCATAAAAATTTCAAATGAATGCCGGGTTTTTTCAGACATGGCGTAAAGGGGGGCCATGATTTGATTTCTCAAGTGGGTTTTGTATTGAAAGTTATTAATGACCAGCATGCAGGTGAGCGGAATAATGGTAATCAACAGCATAATAATAGTGATATTCCGGTTCAGAACGGTATAGCGGGTTCGGGGTGTTTTCTGCAAAAAAAACAGAGGACTTTTCAGGTTTTTAAACATGTTTTCCCTCGATCATCCGGTCTGACAGGATATCCCCCGGGTTCAGGGTGTTGTTTTGAAAGTTCTTAAACACCATTTTCCAATCTCCCACGACGGAGTCGAATATTTTGATATTTTTCCATTTTAAAAATTGATAATATTCTTCTTCGATACCGCCACAGATTAATGTGTTGATATTTTCCGTCAGCAGCAGATGACACAGTTCGTCAGCAGATGACCTGGTAAGGACAATTGATTTTTTTTCTTCAACAACATGATTGGAGATCAAAATGATTAAAACTTCAGTGGTCAAATCAAAGCGTGGCGCAATATAATCCTGGTGAACCGTGATAGTTATTTTATGTATCATTGTAAAAAATGTTCTCCCCACACAAGGGTTGGGCGATCTTGTTTTTGTGCGTTCTTTGCGTTTCAATGGGTATCATAATGGTTCAATTATGTACATAGATTTTTGCAGATCAGGGGTCAATATTGTATTGTTTGATTTTTCGCCACAGGGTGCTTCTGCCCCATCCGAGAAGTTTTGCTGCATCGCTTTTTTTTCCGCCGACCTGTCTGAGGGCATCCATTATCATTTCCCGTTGGATTGCGGACCAAGTTTGGGTTGTATTATCGACGTGATTGTCGACTGACTCGGCGGGGTTTAAAACTGAGAGTTTAAAAGTGCTCAAAGGAGCGGGTTTGGTTCCATGGAATTGGGTCTCAGGATCGAACAGATAGGAGGGCAGGTTGTCAGGTTCAATCAAGTTACCGGTTGCCACATTGACCGCATATTCCACAATGTTTTTTAATTCCCTGATATTGCCTTCATATCCATAGCTTAACAATTTCATCAGGGCGGTTTGGGAAAACCCTTTAATTTTTTTATCCAATTGCTGGGTATAGTTGTTGAGAAAAAAGTCCAACAGGAGTCGGATATCCCCCTCCCTTTCTCTTAAAGGCGGCAGATGAATTCTGGCCACATTCAGCCTGAAAAGAAGGTCTTTTCGGAAATGACCTTCTTTTACCATCTGTTCAAGATTCCGGTGGGTCGCAGCAATGATTCTCACATTGACGTTAAATCCTTTGGTGCTGCCCAGAGGGAAAATAATCTTGTCATCCAGAAAGGTTAACAGCTTTACCTGGAGGGAAAGGGGAAGATCACCTATTTCCGTCAGAAACAGGGTGCCGTTGTGGGCCAGTTTGAACCTCCCGGGTTTGTTTTCCACGGCTCCTGTAAATGCACCTTTCTTATGGCCGAATATTTCAGATTCCAGAAGGGTTTCTGGAAGAGCGCCGCAATTGAGTTTTACAAAGGGACCCGGAGCACGTTCCGAGGTCTGATGAACCGCTTCAGCAACAAGGTCCTTTCCGGTTCCGGTTTCACCGGTGATCAGAATGGAGGTATCGCTTTGGGCAAAAATGGGCAGAGTCTGGAATATTTTCTCCATCTTCGTGCTTCGTCCAATGATATTGGCAAAACTAAAGGCCACACTTCTTTTGGTATCCAAAGTTTCAGCCCGCAAATCTTCTATGGTTTCAATGAAGCCTGTGGTGTTGCCGTCAATATCCAACAAGGGGGCCAGGGTCATGCGGATGGACAGTTTCTGACGGTCCATATTGATCATATCGCTTTCACATGAAATGGACCTTTTTTCTTTGTTCATGGCTAGAACCTGGCAATTGGTGACACAGGCAGAACTTCTCAAAATGTTGTGGCACTCAATTCCGTAAGCCCGTTCAAGGGAGACTCCTGAAAGGGCTTGAAAAGATCTGTTCAGGTGGACCACCCTGCGGTCACAATCAAGCACAAGAATTCCCAAAGGGATTTCATCGATCAAATGGATAAAATCCAAAGGGTTCTTTAAAAGGGCATTAATCTTAGGATGGGGAAGTTTGATCATAATCTATGATACTGATATCACCTTGGTTGAATTTATCATTAGTTTTCTCAAGTTATCTATCACCTTGTATTTGGTTTATCAAATAAAAATGCGTTACTTAAGATTTGTGTGTCAATGATATTGAAGTTGTCTTCTCTGTTTAACCTGTGGTATTAAGATTTATTTTTGAACTTTATTTAGTTTAATATTTAATTCAATAATTTTGCTTTGACTTTTAAGGATACTATTTTATGGAAAATGTAAAGCTTCTAAACGAAAGGATAATCAGCCGGGCCAACGCAAATCTTCACGAATTTAATTTTGATACAAGGCTGTTTGTTGAGAACGCAATCGAATATGATAAATTGTCCAAATTTTATTGTTTCTACGGGATCACCTCCCACCACCCCATTGATTTTAATTTCAAGTATTCCAGCATGGCGGGCAGTTATTTTTTGGGCAAATGTATTGTTAACCAGTCCATCATCTATAAAAGTGATATCCGGGGAGATGAATTAAAGCGGAAAGGGGATATCATCGGCCAGGAAAATCCGCTTCCCCTGGTTGAAGATGAGACCATTGCCATCATCGGCAGCCTGCTGTATAAAACCCTGGTGCACAACAACTCCCATAACCTGGAAACCCCGGAGGAATTTACCATCCGTAATACGGTTTCCTCCCATTATGCCAATATCCATGGGGCCACTATGGAAGGATGTTTCCTCGGTGCTTTTGCCACCGTGGATTTGATGAATCTGCACTCGTGCATCGTTGGAGAATTCTCCTATATCCAGGCTGGGGAATTTTATCACCGGAAGATTGAGCCGGGTGTCATCCGGGTGGAAACCGATACCTTTAAATTTTTGTATCAGCACTCAAAAAAGGTGTTGGATAAGTATATCGGGGTAAATGAGTTTCTCCAGCCCAGGGGGCTGATCTATAATTTTGTAAGGGAAAAGGAGTCTGAGTACGCGCATTTGTTCAAATCAGTTGAAATTGAACCCATCCAGGCCCCTGAAAGTTCTGCCGTGAACCGGTATGCCGTGATCAAGGGAAATACTGAGATCGGAGAGAATGTATTGATTTCCCAGCGTGCCTATCTGGACAATGCCAAAATGGGAAATGGATCCAATGCCCAGGAAAATTCTTATATAGTGAATTCCAATCTTGTGGGGATGAATGTAACGGCCCATGGGGGAAAAATAATCAACGCAGAAATCGGGCAAAAAACCTTTGTGGGGTTTAATTCATTTTTGTTTGGAAAAGAGGATGCCCGTCTGACAGTCGGTAAGGGTTGCATTGTCATGCCCCATACCATTATTGATATATCCGCTCCCTTGGAAATTCCCGAAAACCATTTAATCTGGGGTTTTATCGGGTCTGAAGCGGATTTAAAGTCAAATTCAATCGCCCTTGAGGAGCTTAATGGATTTGCCGGAACACAAACTGTTGGCGCCATGACCTTTACCGGAACGGGCAAGGATTTTGTGGCAGCATTCAGTCATCGGATCGAACATATTCTGGAAGCCAACGGGGCCTATTGTGACGAGGGAGAAAAGGAGGGCAGGGGCCATGCTCAGGACGGCCAATCCATCTCCTATAGCACTCTTCAGCCTTACAGCTCAGAGCAAAACGAAGGGTTGTATCCTTCCATTCGGATCCGGCCCTAGCCGTTGACTGGGTCTAAAAAAGAGCTGTTTGCATGATGCCAAGAATCATGGTCATTGATGATGATCCCATTACCCTCAAGCGGTTGAGAAGGATATTGGAAAAGACGGGGTATCTTGTCTCGTCCTATACCAACCCCTTGGGGGCACTCAAACAGATGGGCGCCCATCATTACCATCTGGTGATTACCGATGTGAAAATGCCCGGTATGGATGGGATGGACTTGTTGATAAACGTGAAGACGCATTATTCCACAACAGAAGTCGTCCTTATGACCGGGTATGCCAGCATTGACAAGGCCATCGAGGCCACACAAGAAGGGGCATTCTACTATCTGGAAAAACCCTTTACCCCGGACCAACTTCTGGAAACTATTAAAAAGGCCCTTGATCGGCAACAGGAGAACAAGGCATCCAAACAAATAAACAGGGCAAAAAATCAAGGGTCTGGTCTGCCGGTTATCATAGGAAAGAGTCCTAAAATCCGGGAAATAGAAACCCTGATTCACCAGATTGCTCCCACCAATTGTAATGTATTAATCACGGGTGATTCGGGAACCGGAAAAGAATTGGTGGCCCGTTCCATACACGCATTAAGCCATCGGGCAAAGGGACCTTTTGTGCCGGCTAACTGCGGGGCTTTCAATGAAACCCTCCTGGACAATGAGCTATTCGGCCATGAAAAAGGGGCATTTACCGGTGCTGTAGCCGATCAGAAAGGGTTGCTGGAGGTCGCAGATAAAGGGACCATTTTTCTGGACGAAATAGGAGAAATGCCCCATTCAATGCAGGTC
>JAFLJU010000400.1 GCA_022712835.1 Desulfobacteraceae bacterium | reverse complement strand
ATCCAGGCTCCCCGGCCGATCATCTCCTTTAAAATATCATTCTGGGGGGTTACGGAAATCTGATCCTTGGAATACCCGAATTTTTCCGCCGTTGCCTGGTACATGGCCATCATGATGGTGGCCACGGCATTGATGGTCAGCCCGGACCCGATGCGGTCCAGGGGAATCCCGGCAAAGGCTGTCTCAAAATCCTTTAACGAATCAATGGCCATTCCCACCCGGCCGACTTCTCCCTGGGCCAGGGGGTGATCCGAGTCATATCCCATCTGGGTGGGCAGATCAAAGGCCACGTTCAACCCGTTCTGCCCGTTGGCAATCATGAGCTTGAACCTCTCATTGGTTTCTTTCGGGGTGCCGAATCCCGTGTACTGCCGGGTGGTCCAGGCACGGCTCCGATAGCTTTCGGGATGAAGGCTGCGGGTAAAGGGGTATTCTCCCGGCGCCCCCAGATCTTGTTCATAACTAAAGCCTGCCTTTTCAAGATCTTCAGGACCATAACTAGGTTTTACTTTTATGCCGGATTGGTAGGTGACCTCTTTGATTCTCCCCCGTTCATCCTTGATATATTTTGCAACACCCATATTTTTACCCCACTTCTTTAAACAAGGTTTTCATGCCTGTATTAATCTCATCAAAGGAAGTGCCGCCGGGAAAGACCGCTGCAACCCCCATTTGTTTGAGTCCGGGAATATCCTGAAAGGGAATCACCCCGCCCACCACCAGTTGGATATCATCCAGATCTTTTTCCATCATCATGGCCAGAAGATTTCTGCAGATGGGCAGGTGAGCCCCGGACATGATGCTCAGGCCGATGACATCCACGGCTTCCTGGGTGGCGGTGGCAATGATTTGCTCAAGGGTCTGGTGGAGACCGGAGTAAATCACTTCAAACCCTGCGTCTCTTAATGCCAGGGCCACAATTTTGGCACCTTTGTCATGGCCGTCCAGACCTGGTTTGGCGATCAATACACGAATTTTGTTTTCCATATCTCATCTTCCTTTTATGCTGCTTTTTAACATTTTTTGTACCACCTGCTCTGCCGCAGTGAAGGGATCCATTTCACGGGATTCAAGCTGGTTTAAAATCTGCCTGTATTGAGGAGCTGTTTCCATGAACCCCATTATCTTTTCCAGGGTAAGATCCCGGACCAGGGAGGTAAAATAAATCGTTTCCTGTTCCTTTCTTTTCTTCTCAAGCAACCTGTTTTCCTTCATGAATGCATAATGGGATAAAAATGCCTCTGCCAGGGCGGCAACTCCCTGACCGTCCAGACCATTGGTTTTCAGCACCATGGGTTTCCATCCTGTTCGGTCGGCTCTTCCCATTTCTATCATCATGGAAAGCTGGTGAAGGGATATATCCGCATCTGCCATATCCCCATCTGCCATATCTGACTTGTTCACAATAAAGATATCCCCGGTTTCAAGAATCCCGGCCTTGACCGCCTGGATTCCATCACAGGTTCCGGGAACGGTGACGATCCCCGTGGAATGGGCAAGAAAAGACACCTCAAAATCACCCTGGCCAGCCCCCACGGTTTCAATGAGGATGATGTGATATCCCATGGCATCCAGGACAAGGGCCGCATCCCGGGTGGCCCGTGAAAGCCCTCCAGCCTGACCCCTGGACGCCATGGAACGGATAAATACCTTTTCATCCGTTGCATGGGTCTGCATGCGCAGCCGGTCTCCGAGAATGGCCCCCCCGGAAAAAGGGCTGGTGGGGTCCACGGCAATGACCCCTACTTTAAAGTTGTGTTGCCGAAACTGGGTGATCAAGCCGTTGATCAGGGTGGATTTGCCTGTTCCCGGCGATCCGGTGATGCCGATGATAAATCCCTTGCCCGAATGGGGGTAGAGATCCCGCAGAAGTCCCGGAACCCTGGGGTCACCCGTTTCAATCAAACGGATCATCTGTGCCCCTGCCCGCTGGTCCCCAGCAAGAATACGGGCTATGTTTTTCGATGGTTCAGGCATGCTTCTGCTCTTTTTCCTCTTGGTTGATCTGGGTTAATACCGCAGCTTTTCCCCTTAAAATGTGGGCCCGGACCAGTTGTTCAACCGTCTCCCCGTCCCTGGCTTTAATGGCTTCTATCATGCGGATATGGTCGTCATTGCTCTTTTGGGCATAATCATCTTGTTTCAGGATAATCCTGCGAAACCGGGAGATCTGGGCTCTGAGCTGGTTGATCATCTTGATGAGTTTGGCGCTTTTGCTCAAGGCATAGAGAAGATCATGGAACTGTGTATTGATGATTTGAAGTTTGTCCCGGTCTTTATTTAATTCCAGGCATTTCTGGTATTCCTTCATCTTTTTTTCCAGGGGGATCAAATCTTTGTCCCGGCAGTTTTCAGCGGCAAGCCGTGCCGCATAGGCCTCCAACACACTTCTGATCCCAAAGGTCTGCTCAATATCCTCCCGGGTCAGGGTGACCACCTGGAATCCACCCGAAGGGATTTTTTCGATCCAGTCTTCCCGTTCAAGCTTGTGCAAGGCTTCCCGCAGGGGTGTTCGGCTGATGCCCAGCATGTCGGCAATTTTGCTTTCCACCAGCCTGGAACCCGGCATGATGGTCTGGTCGATGATGGCATTTTTTAAATATTCAAACACATCATGTCCCAAAGATCTTCGTTCTGCAAAACTATTGTCTAATTTCATGTGCTTCCTTGGCTTTTATATGAAACTTGCCGGTTATCTGGATAAAATCTCTCTTCCTATGGTGGTCTGTAACACTTCATGGGTACCGCCGCCGTAAAGCAGAAAGCGGTTGTCCCGATAATACCGCTGAACGGAATATTCCATGGAATAGGCATATCCCCCGAAAATCCGTGTGGCGTCATCGGCAGCAGAGCAGGCGGATTCCACGGTGAAATACTTGGCCATGGATGCCTCGTTGAGGCAGGAGTGGCCATTGTCGATCAAATGGGTCACCTTGTCTACCATGAGCTGGCCTGCTTCCAGGTTGACGGCCATGTTGGCGATCTTGGCCTGGATGAGCTGGTAATTGCCGATGGGTTGTCCAAAGGCGGTTCTTTGTTTGCAGTATTGAACGGCATCATCCATGGCAGCTCTGTGAAGCCCCAGGGCCAGGGCGGCGGTCATGACCCTGATTTCCGCCAGGATTTTCAAGAGTACGGAAAGCCCCTTGCCCTCTTGTCCCAAATGATGGTGAGCGGGGATATGGCAGTCCTTGAAATATATTTCAGAAATGGAAGAACTCCTGGTTCCCAGCAGATCAAAGGGTTTGGAAAAGGAGAATCCCGGTGTGTCGCTGGGCACCAGGAAAAAGGCCAGCCCCTTTAAACCCTTGGAGGGGTCTGTCTGGCAGAGTACCGTGTGAAAATCTGCCCTGGGCCCACTGGTGGCCCAGGTTTTCATCCCGTTGATCACCCAGCCGTCGTCGGTCCGGGTGGCCCGGGTGGACACCGCCTTTAAATCGGACCCGGCATCGGGTTCTGTCAGCTGGAAGGCCCCTTTTTTCTCGCCTCGCAGGGCCGGGTAGAGATAGCGTTCATGGAGTTCCGGGGTGCCGTAGAGATAGAGCCCGTTGGTGGCCATGAGACATTGCATGGCCACGGTGGCACCCAGGCTCATCAACCCCCGGGCCAGCTCCTGCATGGCAATGCAGTAAAGGGTGGTGTTCCCCCCGGACCCGCCCACTTCACGGGGGTACCGGATACCGAAAAGTCCCATCTCCCCTAATTGTTTAAAGAGATGGTCCGGAAATTCCGCCCGTTCATCGTATTCCCTGGCAATGGGGATAACTTCCTTGTCCACAAACGCCTGCATGGTCTTTCGGATCATATCTTCGGCATTGGACCGAATTTTGAATGTTGGTTCAGATTTTTTCATAGGGTTTCCTCCCGGTGCAGCTGGGCGATCATCTCGGGTACAATCTCATGGACATCCCCCACGATTCCCCAGTTGGCCACATCAAATATGGGGGCACCAGGGTCATTGTTAATGGCAATGATGTAACGGGATCCCATCATCCCGGCCCGGTGCTGAATAGCACCGGAAATACCGCAGGCAATGTAAATCTCCGGCCGGACCGTCTTGCCCGTTTGCCCCACCTGGGCGTTGGGCCCCATGATCCCCTGTTCAACAATGAGCCGGGTGCAGGCAAGTTCACCCCCCAGCAGGTCTGCCAATTCCTTGAGCATCTCAAACCCTTCCCGGCCGTTGATACCCCGGCCCCCGGCCACGATGAGGTTTGCCTCGGTAATATCACTGCCCGTAAGGGGTTCTTTGATCCTTTCTAAAATTCTGGTTTTGATATCCTTCTCATTTAAGGAGGGACAAACCCGTATGATCTCGGCATGAACATTTTTAACCAATTGTTTTTCCATCACCCCGGGCCGTACCGTGGCCATCTGGGGGCGGGAATACCGGTTGGCAATGGTGGCCATGATATTGCCGCCAAAGGCTGGCCGGGTTTGCCATAAAATTTTTGACCCACCTGGTTTTTCATCTTGTTTTTCATCGGATTCTTTTGTATCCACATCAATGGTAAGCTCGGTGCAGTCGGCGGTCAGTCCCGATCCCACCCGCCGGGACACCCGGGGAGCAAGATCCCTTCCCATGGCCGTGGCCCCGATCAGCAGGATAGAGGGGGTGTACGCTTTTATCAGGTG
>JAFLJU010000573.1 GCA_022712835.1 Desulfobacteraceae bacterium | reverse complement strand
ACCTGATTTTCAATTCTGACTTCCGTGCTGGATTGTACTTTGGCAAGAAGTCCGCCTGAAAAAGCGGTCAATGCCGTCAACACAAGGATCATATTAATCATTTCACGCATTGTTACCTGCCTTTCCCAACGCTTTGGGTCTAATGGTATCAATGAGGGGGTTCACAAGGTTCAGCAACAGAATGGCCAGCACGGTTCCATCGGCATAGACACCGATGTTTCGCATGAGAATGATCATCATACCAGCGCAAAAACCATAAATGAACATGGGAATTGTGTTTACCGGGGAGGATGAATTTTCCGTGGCCAGAAAAAAAGCGCCTAACAGGGTGTAACCGGAGAAAAGATGAATGGCAGGGCCGCCATAGACTTCCGGGTTTGCCATGTTGAAAGCAAATGATGTTATAATGATACCCAGGATGAAGGAGAGGGAAATCTCCCATCGAATATATCCCCGGAGGATCAGGTAGATACCCCCCAGAATAATTCCCACCCCAAAGGTGGAACCGATGGCACCCACCTGCTGGCCCATGATCAGGTTTCCCGTGGGGAAAAGATCTGCAACGCCAGCAGCTCCCTGGGACTTCAGGGCGGCCAGTGGGGCAAGAGCGGTGAAGCCAAAATCATAATTAACATAGGCCGCATCAAAGTCAAACATCACCTTCCAGGAAAGCATGAGAAAGGACATGCCGATGAGGGCCGGGTTAAAGGGGTTGGCACCGATGCCACCAAAAATCATCTTTCCGATGACAACTGCGACGAAGGTTCCCACCACCACCAGCCACCAGGGTGAGGTTGCCGGCAGCATGATACCGAAAATCATACCGATAACGGCTGAATCCAGGTCTCCGATGGTGAGCGGTTTTTTGGCCATTAGGTTCATGGCAAGTTCCCAGATCATGGCAGTGGAAATTGATAAAGCCACCACACCCAGGGCCGGGGCACCAAACTGAATAAACCCGAAAAGGGCTGCCGGAAGCAGCGCCAAAAGGATATTCAGGTTCATTTGAAATAGACTGTCTCCATCATGCCAGAAGGGCGCATGGGAGACGGTAAGTTTATTGTTCGTCATTGGCAGTCTCCATTTCTATGCATCTGCTCGAAGGGTCAGCAGTTCATGTTTCCCAAGCCGAATATATTGGTACAAGGGGATTCTTGCCGTACAGACATAGGCACACAGTCCGCATTCAATACAGGATCCAAGGTCAAACCGATCGGCCGCTTCTTCATATTGATCCGCTTCCAGATACCGGACCAGCAAATTTACTGGAATGTTGGCCGGACAGATTCGGATGCACTTGCCGCAGTTTACACAGGGGTAATCTGATAATTGGGGAATGATATCCCGGTCCTGAATGATGATGGTGTCCATGTCCGGTCGCACGGGTTGGTGGGGGGTAAAGGTGGCAAAACCCTGCATTGGGCCGCCAACGATAATCCGGTCCCGCTCATTTACATGGAGATTGAACTGGGTAAATATTTTGCTCAATGGCGTGCCAATTGTGGCGTGAACCCGAAAACGTGTGCCGTTTTTACTGATAATGGTCAAGATTTTATCAAAGACCGCCTCTTTGGTCCTAAAGACCCGGGCCAGGGAGACCAGGGCTTCGGCCCGAATAAAGCAAACACCCATGTCTTCAGGTGTCTTACCCGCCGGGAGAATCATATCTAAATGATCTTTCATGATCATGGCCGGCAGGGTGGATGGATAGAGATTGCTGGTTTTTATTACCTGGATGGAATCAAAATTTACCCGGGTGCTGAGCGCCTCCGGTATTGCAATACAAAGCTTGGGTACCTGGGTCATGGCTTTCAGGATTTTAGCACCCGCTTTTATTTCATCCGTGTACATCAACCCTATAAATTGGCTGGTGGTGGACAAAAGATCCGTATCTGCACAGGTGATGACAATGGTTTTGATTTTTATGTCATCATTGGCAAGGATTCCAAAGGGAGGTGCTCCTGGGAGCTTGCGTAGAAACTTATCAGCAAATTTGATGTCCTCTATTGCATCCAGCTTGATTATGTCGGCTTCAGAGGCCGGGTTTTTGTCTGGTTTGATAACAATAAAGGTGGCAATTTTCCCGAAATCATCGGAATAGGAGTCAAAGAGTTTGATGGTCCCTGCAACAGGGGAAATCGTATAGGCAGTGCTGTCATCATAAAGCCTTAACTTTTCTCCTTTTTTGACCGCATCTCCCTTTTTAATCAAGGCCTGTTTTGTACTGTCAATTGCTTCGGATAGCAAAACAGAGAGGCTTGCCGGTAAAGGGATTGACTCCGGCTCTTTTAGATCTGCTTCAGGAAGATCATAGACGAGCCTTTGGGGGGTTAAAGAAAAAAAAGATCGTTTAATCATAATAAGTCCTTGTTTGGTAAATAGCTTAGGTCATAACTTGCCAGTGATGCAAAAAATTCTGGATTATAAGTTATGACACGAGTTACATTCTACCGGACCTGCGCCATACTCTTCATGGCATCCCTTGCACTGTGCATGAAATGCATCAGTTCTGGATGGTAAGTCTTCATCACCGGTTTCTTCATGGCACTCGCTGCAGTTGTAGGTGTCATCATCTTCAATGTTATGATGGCAGTCCAGACATTCCAAACTATAGGTGTCTGTGTGCGATAAATGGGTGAACAGAACTTTTCCAGCTTTGTTTTGAAACATTAAACGTACTGGGTTATCCGGGACAGGGGATGTGAAAGATGCGTAGCATACAATTCCTGTGATCAAAAGAACGATCATAATAAATACAGCTACTTTTAGGTCTCGTTGTGTTGCCATAATTCTTCTCACAATTTAAGGGTTAGAGTTACGCGACAAACCCACAACTGCGAGCGTATATATACATATTGTAGCTATCTTGGCAAGGAAAAAAAATTTTTACGAGATCTTGCAATGATGGGAATCAGATGACCTTTTTTTTCTAACAAGGAAGGGCTTGAATTCATCTTTTTGGGTGAGGGAGGATTGTTTTTTGCGGATCACAAGGAAAGCTGCCCCAAAGAAGGAAAATCCAAAAATCATGGCAGAAAAGGATTTGTTCAGATGAAGTACCGGTGCCACCTGCTCGCCGATGACGGCACCAAAGATTAATAAAATAATAGGAAAAACATAGAGGAGGAAACTTAAAATCATCATGGGTTTTGTCTCAATTCCAATGACAACCTCGTCTCCTGTTTCAACGTCCAGGGTGTTTTTGACCGTGACGGTCATCTCTTTTGTATTATGGCCTTCGCCACCGCCACAGCTTTCCTTTGATGAACAACCTTCACAAGCGCCGGATCGAATGGTTTTAATCAAGGCGCTTGTTTGGTCGGCTTGGGTGACAATTCCGTTTTCTGTGATCATGGCAATATTTCCAGCTTCAATTCAGATTAGATGAAGGCCTATATAATAGGGGTAAATTAAGATCACTCTTATGCAACAATGTTGACAATTTGCCTGGCTTGTTGGGCCGCATCCGGGAGTTGGCTTTGGCTCCCATTGCCTGAATCATTGTCTGATGGAGTGGTCTTTACGGGGGGTGGCGTTGCTTGGGCCGCCAGCATGTCCTGGGCTTCCTGGGTGATATTGACTTGAAAAGCCTGGTCAGGTGTTGGGGATGTCTCCCGTTTCAGGGCTTCCTCTGGGGGGGGTGTTTTTTTATTTTCAAGTGAAGCGTTGCCAGCGGTCTGTGTCGAGCTGTTCGCGGTATACGCATTGGATCCGTTGATGCTGCTGATATCCATGGTTTTCCTCCTGGGATGTATTAAATCAATATGGTCACAGAATAACCACATAAGCCAATGATGTCAATTTTTTTATGATTTATGCTTGACAAAGAAAATGGCTTGGGATATATACACCGAGTCTTGTTTGACTCTTGTCTTGCAAGACGCTGCTCCCCAGTAGCTCAGTTGGCAGAGCAATTGGCTGTTAACCAATGGGTCCGCGGTTCAAATCCGTGCTGGGGAGCCAACCCAAACTAAATCACCCTGATAAGATTTTCTTATCAGGGTTTTTTTTGTTCATTTGTTTAAAAAAAAGGTTTTTTTATTACATTTATCCCCATATTCATCGGATTATTCTTGACATATAAGTCCCTACGAGAATACTGTTCATAAAGATTTAGTTGAACCTCCGGTGGTAAAAACGGATGAACAATGGATGAACATAGAAAAATAATATAAAATCCAGCCGAGAAACAATTTTTTAACCATGCAGGCAGATGATTTGGAAGATAACAGCAAGTTTACAATTTTGACCATAGATGATGAATCCTATATTCGTCAAAGTATCAAATCTTTTCTTGAAGACTACGGGTTCATAGTTTTTGAAGCGGAAAACGGTAAAAAAGGGATAGAAGTCTTTAATGCCCAATCTCCTGATCTGGTTCTTCTGGATTTGCGGATGCCGGGAATGGATGGGCTTGAGGTTCTTGAGGTTCTGAAGGCACAATGCCCTGATGTTCCTCTGGTGGTGGCTTCGGGTACGGGAGACATGAATTCGGTGGTGGATGCCCTTCGGCTGGGTGCCAATGATTACATCCTAAAACCCATTGAAGATATGATCGTGCTATATCATTCCATTCAGAAATGTTTGAAGGAAAGCCAGCTTAAAAAGGAAAACAAGGCTTATCAGAAACAGCTTGAGGTGCTTGTTAAAGAAAGGACCCGGGCCCTTGCCCAGAGTGAGCAGGGCTACAAGGCTGTTTTTGAGTGTTCGGGAACCGCTGCTATTATCCTGGAAGCCGATGGGACCATTTCAATGGTAAACTCAAAGTTTACAGAGCTTGCGGGCATGGGGCGCCGGGAAATTGAAGGGAAAAAGAAATGGCATGAATTTGTTTCCGGCAAGGATATCGCTGCTATGGAGAACCATCTCCGGGTTAGAAATTATCTGGATTCCGATGGAAATACCCCCCGGCAATATGAAGTTCAATTTGTCAATAAAGCGGGCGACATTAAATGTGTTTATGCAAGCCTTGGTTTCATTCCCGGTACGGATCGTCATGTGGTCTCTCTGCTTGATATCACGGAAAAGAAACAAGCAGAACAGCGATGGCGGAACTTGGAAAAACAATTGCTAAAATCCCAGAAAATGGAAGCCATTGGCACCCTGGCTGGCGGGATTGCCCATGATCTGAATAATATATTAAGCCCGATTTTGGGATATGCGGACATGATCATGCGCGCTTCAAATCCGAAAGGCAGTCTCTATCAGAGAAGTGAAAAAATACAAAAGGCCGCCCTTCGGGCCGCCGACCTGGTCAGCCAGGTCCTTTCCTTTAACCGGGGGGAGGCAGAGGAAAAACGGATAATTCGGCTTCATCCGGTGGCCAAGGAAGCGTTGAAATTGCTTAGGGGGTCTATCCCGTCAACTATTCGTATTGTGGATCGGGTTGACCGAAATTGCAGTTCGGTTTATGCGGACCCCACACAGATCCATCAAGTGCTTATGAATCTGTGTACCAATGCGTATCATGCCATGGAAGTGTCGGGGGGGGAGTTGATTGTGGGTTTGGGTCAAAAAGTGTTGTCCCGGGCAGATATGGTTTCGTATCCCAACCTGTCCTGTGGGGATGGGCTCTATCTTGTGCTGGAAGTGTCCGATACCGGCTGTGGCATGACCGAAGATGTGGTGGAACGGATATTTGATCCCTATTTTACCACCAAGGAGGAGGGCAAGGGGACCGGTCTGGGCCTTGCCACTGCCTATGGTATTGTTCAGTCCTGTAGTGGCGATATCCGGGTAAAAAGTACCCCGGGTGTGGGGACCTGTTTTACGGTTCTTTTTCCGGCAGTTCAGGGAGATGTGGGAATAGAAAAACTATATCTCGACCATGGCCGCTGCATGGCAGGATCCGGGGAGCATCTGCTGGTGGTGGACGATGACCCGGACATTGCATTAATGTGTAAGGAGGGGTTTGAGCTGCTCGGTTATCAAGTGGATGCTTTTTCATCCAGCAGGGAAGCTCTTGCCTTCTTTACAGAGAACCATGGGGCCATTGATCTGGTGGTAACGGATCAGACCATGCCGGAACTAACCGGGCTTGACCTGGCAAGATCAATGCTCAAAATTAAGAAAGACCTGCCTATTATCCTTTGTTCCGGGTATGCCGGGGCCGTAAATAA
>JAFLJU010000581.1 GCA_022712835.1 Desulfobacteraceae bacterium | reverse complement strand
AGCATGCTGTTGCAGCTATTGTTAAATGAAGAATCCCTGGTAAAATTTTCCTCCCATACAAAAACAGCGGTGGAGATGGTGTTGTTAAAGCTGATCCAGATCAATCCGGGAGCCCAACTGGACCAGATCATTGACAAGTTAAATCTTCTATCCACCCAAATAGAATCGAAATTAGTAGAATCAAAACTGACGGAGCAGGCAATGGTAGACAGGCCTGACCAGACAAATACCACGTCAGAGGCTACTTCCCCCGAAGACCCCTTGCTAACCCAAGCCCACTTGATGGGAAATGCACCAGCCCCGGGGTCAACGGAAACCGCAGATGTCCCCAAAACCTGGCCCAATTTTTTAAAAGAAATTGAAAAAAAGCTGCCCTTCATGTTTGCCCTGCTTTCAAAGGGTGAGGTAAACGAATCAACCCCCGGAACGATACAGGTTCAATTGCACAATTGCTCTAGCTTTGACAAGTCCAGGCTCGGGACAAAAAAGCAAGAATTACTCTCGCAGTGCAAATCCTTTTTAGGAAAAAACCTCGAGATCGCCATTATGTCCGAGAACAGCCTGCCGGACAAACCCGACAAACAGATAGCCAATATGAAGATGATGGCACAAAATCACCCGTTGGTTCTTGATGCCCAACGCATCTTCGATGGAAAAATCATTAATTAATAACAAACGCGTAAAATATAGGAGTTTTCGAACATGAAAAACATGAATAATATGAACGGTATGATGAAACAAGCCCAAAAGCTTCAAAAAAAAATGTTGAAAACCCAGGAAGAACTGGCAACAAAAACAATTGAAGCATCTGCCGGTGGCGGCATGGTGAAAGTGGTTGCCAATGGGGGACAAAAGATTGAATCCATCCTTCTTGAAAAAGAAGTGGTAGATCCTGAGGACATTGAAATGCTCCAGGACCTAGTCATGGCAGCGGTCAATGATGCCCTGACAAAATCCCAGGAAATGGTTTCCGCTGAAATGGGCAAGCTCACCGGCGGACTAAATATCCCTGGATTATAAAATTAAGTGAACCATTATCCAGAAGCCATTTTAAAGCTGATCCATTCCCTTTCCACCCTCCCGGGAATTGGAAAAAAAACAGCTGAACGGTTGGCACTTCATATCCTCCATGCACCGGATCATGAGGCCGCTGCAATTGCCGGAGATATAATTGAGCTTAAAAGCAGTGTCAGACTTTGTTCTTCCTGTTTTGCCCTCAGCGACCAGCCAAGGTGCCGCATCTGCACAGACCCGACCCGGGACCCTGGGCTCATTTGTGTGGTTGAAAACCCAAAAGATATGGCTGCCATTGAAAAGACCCATGTTTTTTCCGGGACCTACCATATTCTGGGAGGGGCCCTGTCTCCCATTGACGGTATCGGACCCGATGATATCCGGTTAAAGGAGTTATTCCTTAGGGCCGACCCGAACAAGGTAACAGAAATCATCCTTGCGACAAAAACCGACGTGGAAGGCGAAGCAACAGCGGCCTATATCCAGGAGCGCCTTAAATCAAGGGGACTTGCCATCACAAGAATTGCATCCGGGGTTCCCATGGGGGGGGATCTACAATATGTTGATCCCTTAACACTACAAAAAGCTATGGAAAAACGATATGGATTCTAATTACAAGACCGCCCAAGATATATTTGAATGCCAACTCTGCGGGGATTGCTGCAATGGGTTTGGCGGCACCTATGTGACCGACCAGGACATTGCCAACATTGCGACCTTTATCCAGGCTGACCCAACCACATTTATTGCAACCTATTGCGATTATTCCGGGTCCAGACCCTTGCTCACTCTTGGTACCGATGGGTCTTGTATTTTTTTTGACAAAGAAAAACAATGCACAATTCACCCTGTCAAACCCTATATGTGCAAGGCATGGCCCTATCTTAAGACCCTCATCAAAAACCCTGAGAACTGGACGGCCATGGCAAGTGCCTGCCCGGGGATAAAAGAAGAGGTTCCGCACAAAGATCTTCAACGCATTGTTGCCCTTGAATCCCAAAGATTGGATCAATCCCTAAAAATATGAAACCAGTGGAAATCCAAGAAGAGGCAAATAAACCCGGCGAAATTGTTTCTCTCTTGTTAAAAAAGGGTCTGCTGACAAAGCAAAAAGCCATGTATGCCATGCGGGTAAAGTCTAAACTTTCCCCGGATAAAACCCTGATCGACACCTTAAAAGATCTAAAATACGTAGATGAAAAGCTGATAAAGGATGTGTTGCGTACCAATCGTCTTTCTCTGCGGATCGGTGATCTCCTGGTGGAACTTGGATATATGAGCCGTGAAAAGCTTACGGCTGCCCTAAGTATTCAAAAAAGCCAAAAGAACAAACGGCTGGGCCAAATCATTGTTGAAAACCAATTCATGAGTGAGAGCGCTTTTATCGATGCGCTCTCGGTCCAGCTTGGGTTTCCATTCATTGACCTGTCCATTGAGGATGTTGACAGCAAAGTTATTGAAAATATTCCCATCAAATGGTGTATGTCCAATAATTTTCTTCCCGTGAAACAGATTAAGGGAAAAATTCTTATCGCCTTTGCAGACCCTTTTAGCAAAAGTGATATTCTGGGAGCACGCAAACTGTTTGGTACAAATTATATCACGGGGATTGCCTCCCCGAGTATGATCGAAAAAAAGCTGGAGAAGCTGGGAACCGGTAATATTCGTACCAAAACCATAGTGGATGAAAACACCGCCATCGGCATCGTGGAAACCATAATCGGCAATGCCGTCGACCAGGGAGCCTCCGATATCCACATTGAACCCTTTGAAGAAAGACTCCAGGTGAGATTTCGGATAGATGGAATTTTGGTTCCCTACAAGATGTTCCCAGCCAATGCCACCAACATGGTTGCATCCCGGATAAAGATTCTTTGCAAAGCCAATATCGCAGAAAAAAGGCGTCACCAGGACGGCAGAATGACCTTTGAACACAAAGGGAATGATTTAGACCTGAGAGTCTCGATTTTTGTTACCGTGTTCGGTGAAAAGATTGTCCTGCGAATTTTAAACCGAATTGATCAAATCTTAAAGTTTGAACAAATGGGAATGCCGCCCAAAATGTTAGACCGGTTCAGGAAAGATGTTTTGAATGTCCCCTCCGGGGTCATGATTATCACCGGACCCACGGGTTCCGGCAAGACAACCACACTTTATTCCTGCGTATCGGAGATAGCAAGCCCTCAAATCAGCATTGTGACCGCCGAAGACCCGGTTGAATATGTGGTGGAGGGTATCGCCCAATGTTCAATTGATCCGGGTATAGCTAGAACCTTTGAGGAAACCCTTCGCCATATCGTTCGCCAGGACCCAGATGTGATTGTTATCGGGGAAATCCGGGACAATTATTCGGCCAACGTGGCGGTTCATGCAGCACTCACCGGCCACAAGGTACTCACCTCCTTTCATACCGAAGACAGCATCAGCGGTTTGATCCGGCTGATGAATATGGAAGTTGAGCCCTTTTTAATCTCCTCCACCGTGATATGTGTCCTGGCCCAGCGGCTGCTGCGACGGGTATGCCCCCATTGCCAGAAACCCTATAAACCCTCTTCCTCGGACCTGAAAATGCTCGGTTACAACCCCGAGGATATGGGGAAATACACCCTGTTGAAAGGAAGCGGATGTCCGGTTTGCAACCATACCGGGTATAAGGGCCGTGTGGCGGTATTTGAAATGCTGGTCCTCAACGAATTTGTCAGAGAAGCGATTCTAACCTGTAAATCCAGCTATGAACTGCGGAAAATCAGTATAGAAACAACTGGACTTGTAACCTTAATGGAAGATGCACTGTCCAAAGTGGCCCTTGGCGTCACCACCCTGGAAGAAACCTTCAGATGCATCCCCCGGCTGCTTCCCCCCCGGCCCATCCATGAAATTAACAGATTGCTAGGAGTCTGACACCCATGCAACAAAAAGCCAGTATCATTGATATTATCAAACAGCAGCTCAAAAAAGATGACTCCCTTCCCGTACTCAATCCCAAGGCCCTGAAAATTCAAGGAGAAGCCACCAAAAGCGACCCGGATTTCAATGTGTTGGCCCGAATGATTCGAATGGATCCCACCCTGACAAGCCAGGTGCTCAAAACGGCCAACTCCCCCTTTTACAGAGGATTGGGTGATGTTGAAACCATCAAGGATGCCCTGGTGCGACTGGGGCAGAATACAATGGTCAATATTATCATGAAGGTAATCCATCAACAGAACTTCACTTCATCCAACCCCTTGATTCGATCATACCAGAAACGTTTATGGAGCCATTCGGTGTCCTGTGCCATCGGATCTTTGTGGACGGCCAAGTACCTTTCCATGGAAGAATTAATCCCCAAAGCATTCATTGCCGGCCTGCTCCATGACATGGGAAAATTATATCTGCTCACCGCTCTTGAGAAAATACTTGCGTCCAAAACAGCCGGGTTCAAACCAACCCCCCAGCTCATCGAAAAAATACTGGACAACCTCCACTCGGTGCTAGGGTTTTCCCTTCTCACGAAATGGTATTTACCGGAACAATATCGGCTCATTGCCAGGGATCACCATGCGCAAGAATACGATCGCTCGGACATGCTTTTAGTCATCGTAAGACTTGTGAACAACGTCTGTATCAAAATGGAGAAAAATGACCCTCAAGCAGATCTATCCGGAATTGTCAGCTCAAGGGAGGCCGATCTCCTGGGAATACCGGAAATTGGGGTGGCTGAGCTTGAAATCGCCCTGGAAGATGCCAGGATCAACAGGCCTATGTAAAGCTTATGGCAATTGCCATGAGTTTTTTACGGTCACCGCCCCATATCAACAAACTGCCGGGCAATGCTATCCCGCTCATATACAATTTCCACCCGCCGATTTCTGGCCCTGCCCCTGGCAGTGTCATTGGTCGCAACCGGATGGTATTGGGCATACCCTTCCGCTGAGACATATTTTGGAGAAACCTCGTTTTGAATCAATAATCGCACCACGGTTGATGCCCTGGCACTGGACAATTCCCAGTTGGACGGGTACTGATTTGAAGAGATGGGCTCAGAGTCCGTATGCCCTTTTATCTTGACCCGGTAGGCAAGCTTGGACAGAACCGATGCCAACTTTTTAAGAATATCGTGTCCTTTATCACTGAGCCTAGCCCCCCCTTGGGCAAAAAGAAGCAAATCGGACATGGTAATGACCACCCCATCTTCGGTTTTGGTGACACTCACTTCCCCACCAAGCTTATTAAACAACACCAATTCCCTGACCTCGGAGACAATTTCTTCCAATTCCTTTTCGATCATCCCGCCCAATTCGTCTATCTGCTGATTTTCCGAGGGCTCTTCAGAAGGAACCGCATGCATTGTCAGTCCTTCCCTTGTACCCGATTCTGGCACGGCCTGGGATCCCAAAGCGCTTCGCAAAGATTGCACCAATTCCTTGTAGGTTTCCTGCTGGGTGGTACTCATGGCAAAGAGCAAAACAAAAAAACACATCAAAAGCGTCACAAGATCCGCAAAGGTGGCCATCCAGGCAGGAGCCCCTGCAGACTTTTTTTTCCCCTCTTCGGGCGGAGGGGACAGCGATATCTGCGCTTCTGCTTCTGCTCCGGTTTCATCAGCCATAGTCTATTCTCTTTTCTAATATATTATTTTTTTTCTGGGTCCTTGCTTTCTGCCAGATACACCTTGAGCTTGTCTTCCATAAGTTTGGGATGCTCTCCTTCCCTGATAGAAAGAATCCCTTCAAAAATGATGTTCATATTGGTAATTTCTTCCTCATTTCTTCCCGCAAGTTTATCGCTCATGGGAAGAAAAAACAGATTGGCCATAATGGCTCCGTAAAAGGTCGTGATCATGGCCACGGCCATCTTGGGTCCGATGGAAGAAGGATCATCCAGGTTGGCAAGCATCTGGACAAGACCGATCAGGGTTCCGATCATTCCAAAGGCCGGCGCATAGGCCCCCATGCTGGAAAACATATTTGCACCGGTATCCAGTCCTTTTTTGGTCAATGACATCTTTTTTTGCATGATGGCCGAAATATCACCGGTTTTAACCCCATCCACCGTCATTTGGAGTGCCTGGGCAAGGTAGGGGTCGGGGGTGGTTTGGATATCCCCTTCTATGGAAAGCAGCCCCCCTTTTCTGGCCTTATTGGATATCTCAACCAGGTTGGCAATGATATTCTCAGGTTTTTCAATCTTAAATATGAAAACCTTCATTGCGGTTTTAAACACACCCAAAAAATCAGACAGGGTATAGCCGACCAGGGTGGCGGCAACGGTTCCCCCCACAACGATGAGAATAGATGGGATATTGATAAACCCCATAAGACTGCCACCCAAAAGAATGGTACCCAGTATAAATCCTATCCCTGAGACAACACCAATAATCGAAGCAATGTCCATTTTTCAAACCTTTATGTAAACAGTTTCATCAACAGGGTATTCCCGATGATATTGTATAATCTTCTCAATTGATTCCTGCGTCAGCTCTGTGTTCACAGAAAAAAGTTTGGTTCCTGAGGTTGTGAACAACGAAGTACCAAGCCTCATCCCGGGTTCGAGTTGTTCAACCCCTACCCCCCGGACCTTGTATGCATCAGATCCCATGTGAAGAAGCGCATATTTTTCAAGCCATCCCACAATAACAGGGTCAAGGCGGGAACCGGACAACCTATCAAGTCCTTCCAAAATTCCCTCAAGGCTATCAACCGTTGGGCTATCTTTCAACAGATCAAATGCATCGGCGCCTGCTAGTATCCGGGATGCCAGTGGGATCAGTGTTTTTTTCAACCCGTCGGGAAATCCGGTTCCATCGGAATTTTCATTTAAAGACCGAATTATTTGGGCGGCGTTTTCAAACCCCTGGCATTCTTTTAAAAGATCGGCTCCTTTTACAGGATATTGAATTAAAATATTGTTTTCATATCGCGTGAACTCTTTTTCCTCTTTTCCAAAAGCCGTAACTGGCATGAAAAGAAGCCCGACTTCATGCAACATAGCAGCTTTTCGAAGATCCTCCAACTTTTTTTCGTCAAAATTCAATTGTTTTGCAATAAAATCTGCAATAGGGGCAACCCTGTCTGCATGCCCCCTGTTAACTTCAATCCGCGTTTTAATCAGGGTTGACAACAAACGTTCAAATCCGGTCATATTTCGCCCAAAGGATTCTTTCAGAAGAGTTAAGGATTTTTTCATCTGATTGCGCTCACGGGTCATGTGATGAATCTGTTTTAATGCATTGTTCAAGCTGTTTTTTTCCTGGATCAACTCTGTCTTAATAGTTTTCAATTCCAGCTTAAACTTGTCCAGGTAATGGAATGAGGTTTCCAGGGTTTCTTCCCGGACAACCTTCTGCTGTTCCAGAGTTTTCTTTTCAAGGTAGATGCGTGAACGGTGATACACCTCTTGGACAGACAAAGGCCGGACTAAAAATTCATCAAACCCGAATCCATGGAGGGTCATTCTCAGATCAACGTCTGGATAGGCGTCCACCCCCAGGAAAAAAGCAGGTTTAAACCGAAAATGAATCTGATCAAAAAGGCCTATCCATTTTTCCAGTGACGACAACTCGGCCTCACCTAAGGATACGACCTTCACCAGGGATGCGGCATCCATCAAAACAATATCCGGAAGCGTTTTTTCTGCCTGCAGAACCCCTTGTTTGACACTGGAACAAACCTGGGCGATAAATCCATTGGCCTTGGAAAAAAGCGGTTTTTGGGCATCTTTCTTTTCATCGCCCACAAAAAGCAATGATATGAGATCTTTCTCCAGTCGGTTATTCGGAATAGCCATTTGTCCACCACTCATCCCATTTTGTGTCCATTATACTTTGGGCCATCTGCTGTCCCATTTGGGTTTGTATCCGTCCAATAACCAAGGGCAACCATCGTTCAGGTGATGTGGCGCCGGTGTCTTCAAGCTTTTTCAATTCCAGGACAAAAGAAAGCTGGTCCGCATCATTGGCAAGTTTTGCCTCCCGGGTTTCACCCAAATTGAATTCCTCGATAAGCGATTGAATATCATTACCAAAAGAAAGGGGCTTTATCAAATGGGAAATGGCTTTGGCTTCATTGGCAGTGGTATATTTTTTCTGGACATAGTTAAGATCACCGGTCCGGGCTTCTGCGATATCATGCACCAGCGCCATTGCCATGAGCTTTGCCCCATCGACCTCTTCATCCAGTTTTGACATGACAAAACAGATAAAGGCCATGGTGAAACTGTGTTCTGCGATGTTTTCACGACCGGATCCCAAAAAAGCATACCCTGAACGTACAATATCCTTTAACATCCTCATTTCAAAAAACAGGTTGGCAATCGGTTTCATTTAATATAAATCCATTTTAAAATCCAATATTAAGGCATCAGCGTATCAATTCTTGACTTTTTATAGAACAGGCGCTTAAATAAAGTCAAGATATTCAAAGGGGACCAATGCAGATCAATGGGGGTAGCATGTATCAAATAAAATGGACATTAAAGATCACGGGCATCATATTGTTTTTAATTTTTGGTTTTTTTCCCATGGGATGGGCCCAGGAATCGGGTATGGTTCAACAGACCCAGAATTCTGGATTTCACTACACCATCCAGAAAGGCGACACCCTCTGGGATCTGTCCCAACGCTTCTATAATTCCCAATGGGACTGGCCCGGACTCTGGGAAATGAACAAAGAGATCAAAAACCCCCACCAGATTACCCCGGGACAAAAAATTAAAATATTTTTAAAATCAGAGGCGCCAATTGCAAAAGCACCGGTTGAAACGGCAAAGCCAGTGCTACCCCCCGCCATATCCCCCTCCTTCACCTATCTGGAAATGAGCCACCTAGGATTCATCAAAACAACCGTTGAACCAAGTCTCGGAAACATCATCCGGGAAAAAGACGGAAACCTGATGATGTCTGCCCATGATATTATTTATATCAACCCCAGGGGCAAAGATCTATTGGTGCCAGGGAAAATTTATCAAATTTTTGACACGGAAAACATAAAAGAAACGCTCAACGACCGAAAGTTTGTGGGGATTAAACACCTGATCAAAGCAGAAATTAAAATCCTTGAAAACCATGGCTCCTATGTGGCGGCTGTCATCACCAATTCCTATCGGGATGCCAGTGTGAACGACAGAATCATGGCCTATTATGAACGGGACACCCTGTTATCGGTTCAGGAGAACCCCACTCCCATCAAGGCCAGTCTTATTTGTTCAGAAGAGAATACGGTCATGATCAATAATTATCAAATTGCTTTTATTGACCGGGGCAGCAAGGACAATGTCCAACCAGGCCAAATATACAAGATTCTCCAGGCCAACAAATCTGCCTTTGACGGATCGGATTCGAACTGGTGGTCCTGGAAGGACAAGAAAGCACCGCTACTTGATCCTCTGGATTCAGGAAGGCTGATTATTCTCCATACAGAGGACATTTCTGCCACGGTCATGATTCTGTCTTCCAAGAGAGATATTTATCCCGGGAATATGGTTGACTGATCCCAGGTGACCCGCAAAATCTCCTGGTAGGTAGTCTGACCTTCCAGCATTTTTTTAATCCCGTTTTGCCGCAGCAGGGTCAATCCTTCTTCAACGGCTTTGGCCCTTAACACTTCCAGGCTGGCATCATTAGAGGTCAAGCGCTTGAGCGATTCGGAGTAGGGAAGAATTTCATAAATCCCGGTCCTTCCTCTATAGCCGGTATTCCGGCATTTGGCACATCCCTTTCCATGGCTGAGCAAAATGGGCCCTTTTTGGGGAACCATAATCCCCAGGTCTGCCAATTCCAGGGCATCCATTTCAAAGGTCTGGGCACAATCCGGACAAATTTTTCTAACCAGACGCTGGGCTATGATCCCGATCAGGGAAGAATGGATCAGATAAGGGGGGATGCCAAGATCCAGCAACCTAAATACCGTTGAAACCGCATCATTGGTATGAAGGGTGGACAGGACCAGGTGACCGGTCAATGCGGCCTGAACCGCTGCCTGGGCAGTTTCAAGATCCCGGATCTCCCCCACCATGATAATATCCGGGTCCTGGCGCAAAATATTTCTCAACACCGAGTCAAAGGTAACGTTAATGGCAGGCTGGACTGCAATCTGATTAAACTCTTCATGAACCATTTCAATGGGATCTTCAATGGTGGTGATATTCACCTCGGGGGAAGATAACATGCGCAGACTGGAATAAAGGGTGGTTGATTTTCCAGACCCCGTGGGCCCTGTCACCAGAACAATCCCAAAGGGCATGGCAATCAATCGTTTATACCGTTCAAAGTCATCTTTGAAAAAACCCAGCATCTCCAGATCCTGGAACAAGATATCCGGGTCCATGATCCGCATGACCACCTTTTCTCCAAAGGCCACCGGAATGGTAGAAACCCTTATTTCCACCTCGGTTTCCTTGCTTCCCATTTTGATCCGGCCGTCCTGGGGCCTTCTTTTCTCGGCCATGTCCAGTCCAGAAAGGGTTTTAATCCGGCTGACCACGGCATTGTGAAGTTTTTTGGGCAGTTTGTATACCGTATTTAACGCCCCATCAATGCGCATTCTCACCAGACAGATGTCCCGTTTGGGTTCAATATGAATATCACTGGCTTTTTGATCAAAAGAATAGGCAAACAGATGATTGACCGCATTGACAATATGCTGATCCGTTGCGGGCATGTCATCCAAAGAGGCCAGGCTGACAAATTGTTCCAGGTTCCCCAGGTCTACCCCTTTTTGTGAAAACAGATCTTCTGCAGCTGAAATGGAATAATGGAAGCCGAAAAATTCATTGATCAATCGTTTAACGTCTGACCTGGAACTGACAATCACTTTGACTTTCAATTTTGAGACCATCTCCACATCCTTAATGGCCTCATAATTGAATGGGTCGGGGGTAGCCACCACCAACTTGCCTTCCTCCACTTTTAACGGTAACAGAAGGTGTTTAAGGGCAAATGATTTTGAGATGGTACCCGTGACAAGGTTTAATTCCAGTTTCAAAGGGTCAATTTTAATATATTCAAAACGAAAGGCTGCTGCCAATGCATTATAAATCAAATCTTCATCAAGAATTTTCCCCGGCTGATCCAAACGCTCGATCTTTAAATACAACACCACATCGATAAAAGGTATCTGGAGAATGGCTCTTTTTTTTGCCTCCCCGGTCAGGGTTTTATCTTTTCCCTGGCCCCACAGGATTGCTTTAACTTTATTTTCCTTGCCCAACAATCCCCTGGCCTGTTCCTTTGAGATCAGGTTTGCGGCAATCAACACCTTACAAATATTTGTGGAAGAAAATCTTGAATTTTTCTGATCCTGCATATGGATTTCACCTCATGGAAAAAGGGATTAAGCTTATGGCCATGCGTATTATACGTGATCTGTAATCGGGTTGTAAAGACCTATGATCAGACCTCGACTATTCTTTGGTAGCCATTACCTCATCCTTAAGCTGGCTGATATTGATGAGCCAAATCAAGATCGATTTTTTATGTCATCACTAAAACTAACTCTTGGGGATGCTTGATACAGGCGTTTGCACCTGAAATCTCCAGTTCTTCTTGCGTTCCATATCCCCAAAGAACACCAAGACTTACAATCCCATTCGCCTTTGCGCCTAGGATATCATGTTCCCGATCACCGATCATCACTGTTTCAGAGGAAACGATCATTTCTCTTTGCAGGATATAGGAGATGAGACTCGACTTATCATTCCTTGTCCCATCCAGTTCACTGCCATAGACCCGGCTGAAATATGACATCAAACCAAAGTATTCAATTATTTTTTGTGCGTAAACTGTCGGTTTCGATGTGGCAACATAGAGTGTATGACCCATTCCCTTAAGGGTATTCAAAACTTCCGGAATATCCTGGCAAATTTTTTCTTGGTGGAGATATCCTGCCCAGCTTGATTAAAGCATGTGCAATGCATTTTGTTATACCTTCAAACGGGTCTGTCAATGTACCATCCAAATCAAATAAAATATTCATTATTACCCTCTCAACGTTGCCATTACCAGAGAAAATGAAGCATAGTAAAATTCCCGTCTAAGTACGTTTTGATAACCGATTCATTTTTTCCGGAAACCCATCTCTTGAATATGGGATTTATATCGTTTGCCTTCTGGCGGTACAAGGAAAAACTGAAGTATTTTTTGAGTGATAGCCCTAAAAGAATGTGGATAAAAAACATGATCTCTTCGACACAGTTTCAGCGAAGTTAAGAAAGCTGTGCCATGCATTGCTGCATGGCACACGCATCTTTCCTTACCAACCATTCATTTCTGGTCAAGAAAAATAGGGGTTATTCAATCACAGCCAGCACATCTCCCTTGGCCACGGAATCGCCACTGTTATAATTGAGTGCGACGACCACACCGCTGGCAGGGGACGGCAGGGCATTTTCCATTTTCATGGCTTCAATTACCACAACCGTCTCCCCTTCATTGACCGCGTCTCCGACATTTTTTTTATACTTGATGATCATGCCGGGCATGGGAGCCGTCACCGGTGTTCCCGCAGCAGCCGATTTGGAAGCCACAGGTTTGGGTGCGGGCGCTGCCGGGGCAGCAGCAACAGGGGCGACAGCAGCAGGTGCGAGAGCGGCAGCAACAGGTGCGGGAGCGGCAGCAGCAGGCGCTGCGTAGGTAATCACGGGAGATCCACCGACCTCATCCACCCCCACCTCAAAGTATTCCCCTTCAACAAAGACATTAAAGGTCCGTGCATATTCGCTTTTTTCAGGAATATTGCCATCCGTTGATTTTTCGATCAGCTCTCCAGCCTTTGCTCGTTTAATCATATCTGCCTGTTTTTCCACATCTTTCAATGTGATGGGCTTGAGACTTTCAGGCACCTCTTCCTTGCCATATTTTTGATTCAGGTATTTTTTCCCGGTCACAGGAAACAGGGCATAGAGGATGAGGTCTTCATCGTCCACGGCAAG
>JAFLJU010000570.1 GCA_022712835.1 Desulfobacteraceae bacterium | reverse complement strand
TTGTCAAATCTACTCATGGTTTTTTCCTTTAATCTGTTATGGGGATAACCGATTAAGTTAATACCATGGGTAGATCCTTCAGGCATAGCCTTCTGACGATGACCACGCCCACAGGACGTGGTTTTAAATTTTTAATAAATTGATAGAAAAAATCACCTTGATTGAGAGCTATCCAGCATTAAGACCTGCATTTTTAATTTGGCAAATAGTTGACCCTTTCCTTCAATTCTTTGTATAGAATTTTATCTTTCATCTATTGCCAAATTTGATGCAAGCCTCACCTTGGAATCCATGAGAAAACATCAAAACACTTAACATTTTAAAGATGATAGATTAAATTTATTGAACTGAACCTAATGAAAAATGTTATTAAAATTGAGGTTTTCTCTCTATGGGGATTGTATTCATTGATTTGGGTGGGATGAATAAGTCTTCATGGAAGTTACAAAAAAAATTTGAATAAATCACATTGGATTTTCCGTTTTTCTGTTATTGATGGCCTGAATTCTAAATAAAGAACATTCTTCGTCAACGCCTTTGACCACTGAAGGCGCAGCTATCCATTTGTGTTTAAAACGCATAAATCAAAATATCAGGGCCAAAATGTTTTCGAAATATAATGTATCTTTCATGTTGGTTAAATTCAATCGTTCAAAAAAACCAGGGCTAGTTTGTTCCGGAATTTTAAGCATTTTTTGCAGCTTCCCTTTTTGGCAAAATGGACATGTGGAAATATCCTTGCCAGTCAGTTCCAACATGAGCTCTTTTACCGACTTGTTTGATAGTTTTTCAGGTATGTTGTCTTGCTCCAAAATCTTTCGACATTTTAACAGATCCTTTTTTTCATTATCATTTTTACGATCTCTATAAGAAAATGTAATTGTGTTGTTTTATAGTGGACCCCAATGTCAAGACAGTGTTTTGCCCAATTTAAGCGTCAAATTCGGATGATTTTCTCGAGAAAATTCAATCCGGCTCTTACAATAGTTTTTGATTTACCACACACGCCAGCGTAGGTAGAAGTCAGGTCCGAGAATGGGCCTCCAAATTGCCACGTCGGAGGAGTTGACTTTTTCCGGAGCGGGTTTGAAAATATTTTTATCATCCCACTAACCTCAATTGATTTTCACCATAATATATTTCAGCTGGAGTCTGCCCATTAAAACTCTGGTGAGGCCGTTCATGGTTGTAAAAATCGAAGTATTTTTTCAGGGACTTGCGTAGCTGCTCAACGGAGTGAAATTCGTTTACATAAATTTCTTCATACTTCACACTACGCCATAGCCGCTCGATGAAAATATTGTCCATACACCGGCCTTTCCCATCCATACTGATTTTAATGTCTTTATCTTTCAATACTTTTGTAAAATCGTGACTTGTGTATTGAGATCCTTGATCCGTGTTGAATATATAGGGTGTCCCATGACAGCGCAGCGCCCTATCCAGAGAGGATATACAAAATTCATTGTCCATGGTTATTGAAAATTCCCAGGAGAGAACATAACGACTATGCCAGTCCATGACCGCCGTCAAATATACGAAACCACCAGAAAGAGGGATATATGTTATATCCGTACACCACACCTGATTTGATCTGGTTACATCAAAATTTCTCAAAAGATATGGATATACTTTATTTTGGGGATGAGCCTACTGGTATTCGGTTTCGGTGCAATTGATTGAATTCCCATTTTGCGCATCAATCGTTGAACCCGTTTACGGTTAATCTTATATCCTTCACGTCTCAGGACATTGCGAATTTGGCGGGTGCCATAGAAAGGATGGGCAGTATATTCATTGTCAATGAGTCTCATAAATTCTAAGTTTTCAGACGTTTCCTGTCCTGCCAAGCCTCACGGTAATAACTGAAACGAAGGAGTCCTATCAGTTCACATTGCCTCTGAATACTGATTTTAGGGTGATGGGGCTGGATACGTTGTTTTTTTTCTTCAATACTCATTAAAGGTGCCCGGTGTTTTTTTTTAACCAGTCCAGTTCTACCTGAAGTTGGCCGACCTTTTGATAAAGACGGTCCCGTTCAATCTCGGTTTCTTTGACCTGTATTGCCTGGCTGTTGCCAAATGCCAATGGAAGAGCTTCTATTGCTTCCTTTTTCCATCAATTAACAAGACTCGTATGAATACCAAATTCCGAGGCAATTTCATTAACAGTTTGATTCCCTTTTATAGCTGCCAATGCGACCTTGCTTTTTAATTCTTTGCTGTAATTTTTCCGTTTCAAAATGAATCCCTTTCTGGTTTCTGGACTGTTATATTTTATCTTAACATATTGTCAAGTTTTCGGGGTCCACTATATTTCCCATGTCCAAAATCCTATTATTTGAGATGGCAACTCGACAACCCTTTATATGTATGCATTGTAAGAAAACCAGAGATGATAAGGGATATTGGAATAATGTTGACTTATACATCCAAAACAATACTGAAGCGACTTTAAGCCACAGTATTTGCCAGGACTGTGCGAAAGAACATGATCCTGATTATGATATTTATGGCGATGGGTCTAGGGAAGGATAAGTTTTAGCAAAGTGTATGTGCGCCAGAAAGTTTTCAAAAAACCATCGTTCAGACCGTCCAAGTATAGCCTGCTATTATATCATGGAGGTGGATATAGGTTTATTTAATGCTGTTCTTTGCCTGGTTCATATCATATAGTCCTATAGATGGTGACCATTATACACAGGCTTAAAAAGGGCCTTAAATTGGATATGTGGGTGATAGGGCGGTGAATGTGTTGAAGGTTGTTCAGGAGCAGAGATAGGCTTCCACCTGCTCCCAGTCATTGAAAACCCTGTATTTAATGAGCAGTAACTTGCTCATCGTAACGAACATCTCTGCCATCGCTGAATTAAATTTCCCAGGAACAAGAAGGGCGGCTTTATCAGCAAAATCTTTTTTTTCCGGTTTGTATAGGCGCATGACGCCAACTATTTCCTTAAAGTCAGCAATGGACAATCCCATGTTTGCTTCCCTTAAATCCCACAAGGTGTGTTTGTCCAAGTATTCAGGATGTTGTAAAATTTGCGCCATCACCGATATCAACTCTGGTTTCACAATAAGTCCGTTTATGGTTAATTTGATGTATTGGGCGTGGGATGAGTCCAACTCAGCTTCCATTTTTTTCTCCTATTGGCGAGAGCATCAGTCGGCCTTTATCCATGCCAGAGCTTCATCCATAGACTTGAATATTTGAATTTGGATTTTTAATTCACTTGACTGCCCAAAAAGCATGAACAAATTCGAAAGAGATTTTGACAATTCATCAGAAGCAACGAAAGCTGTTTTTGCTCCGGCCCTGCTTTTATCAATCCTGGGGGCATACTGGGCCAGCTTTTGGATATCCTTACCAGAAAGGTCCCAAACAGAGGCCTGGTCGATATGCCATAGAACATTTTGAGTTGGGTCCCCATCATAGAATGATTTTACAACTGCCATGAATTCTTCAAACAATGGATTACCTTTGACTGTGAAAATCGTCAAGTCTTTTTCAGGATCTATATTTGATGTGATTGGCATAGTGGAGGAATTAAAGCACAAATTTTCCTAAAATGCCAGTTTTTTTGACAGTTCCTTCCGTCCTTCGGCCAACGAACGCTGCCCCCCTTCTTCCTCACTGAATAATCATTCATTTATAAAATTTTAAGGGCTGGTTCATATCAGCAGTGCTGGTCCAAGTGGTCTTGAAGTTTTACTTTTGCTTGGATCATGGAAAACCTTGTCAGTACTGGTTGGGTCCAAGTGGTCCAGGTAGTCCTGGTTAAACAAAAGTTCTAATATTTTGTTACTCTTCCGGGCTCCAAAATTTTTCGACCTGTGCGGGTGGGGTTAAGCAGCCAGCTTGAAATTTAAGCTCTTAGTTTCAAACCATTGTTCGTTTTCTTTATTTCTTTTTATAGCTGTGATGGTTGCCAAACTCGCAGAGCCCGCTTTTGACCAACTCATTCC
>JAFLJU010000616.1 GCA_022712835.1 Desulfobacteraceae bacterium | reverse complement strand
TTTATTAAGAAAAAATGGGTATTCCTATGGCAAGTTATTGGACACAATGATTTTAAAACTGGGTCCTCGACAAAAGATGACAAGTGCTGAAAATATCGGGATGCTCAAGATTATTCATTCCGGGGGCGCGGATTATTTTTTCATTTCAGAAGAGGAAGCGATGCAATTGATTCTCACCTCCGGCCTTCTAAAGACAGACTTCAAAACCATCCGGTTTTCCAATATGCCCGGGGGGAACAAGCGCTATCTGCTTTTCAGTAAACAGGTGGAAAATCAGGTAATTGATCAGATTAATTCAGCCATCAAATATTATGATACCGATGGATTATTAGAAGATGGATTATGAGAAAATGAATAATAACTTGAATGATCATAAAATCACCTCCTGGACAGCGGTTCTGTTTTTGGTTCTGTTTTTAGTTTTTGTGATTTCCTATGAACACTATGCCCACAAAAGGGCAGGGGAACGAATTCAAGAACATGGGCAGATCATTGCCGATGCCCTTTGGAATTTTAATCCCCAGGGGGCATCGGAGTATCTTTCCCTTGCCTGTAAATCCTATAATTATCGATACCTTGTTGTCACAGATACCTGGGGGAAAATATTTCAACGCGCAATGGGGGAGGAACCGAACTTAAGCGAGCGCGTATTCAATTTTCTTCATCTTATCCCCGATGTACCCTTGGTCTCAGCCGTGGTACATGGGGGAAAAACCATCGGTAAAATTGAAGCGGTGTGGGAATGTGATACCATTTATTTTGAAGGATTGGTCCTGTTTTCATTGGTGATGCTATTTGCTATTTTTCAACTGACCCTTCACCTGGTGTATTCCAAAAAGCGGCTTGAAGACAGGGTGTTTGAACGGACCAATGAACTGTCCCTTTTGAATACCTCCCTTAAACTTGAAGTTGAAGAACATTGCCGGGCAAGGGAAACGCTGTATAAAACCCAGGAGCGGTATCGGTTGATCGCTGAGAATGTTGCCGATGTGATTTGGGTCACCAATATGGAGTTTGAGTTTACCTATGTCAGCCCGTCGGTCTATCAGCAGAGAGGCTATATGGCAGATGAAGCAATGGCGCAATCTCTTGATGAAATAATCCCTCCCCTTGACCTTGAACGCGTAATCGCCTTGCATAGTGAAAAGCTTGCCCAGATTCAGGTGGGTGATCCTGACGGGTGGGAGCCAGCTATCTTTGAAATGAAACAACGCCATAAAGACGGAACGCTCATCTGGACCAGCAACAACGCCAGAATCCTAAAGGGGACGGACAATCAGCCCGAAGGCATCCTCGGGGTCACCCGTGACATTTCGGAGCAAAAACGGGCTGAAAAAGAAAAAAACAAAGCAGAGCGATATGCGGTTGAGAGGGAGAAACATGCCATGGTCGGGCAGATCGCCGGGAAAATAGCCCATGACTTTAATAATATTTTAGGGGTTATTATGGGGAACACCGAGCTTGCTCTTTTAGACTGCAAGGATGAGAATATAAGCGGGATCCTTGAATTGATTTTTGGCCAAACCCTGCGGGGAAAGAATTTAACAAAGAACTTGGTTGCTTTTGCCAAGGACCAGGAACCCAAACAGGAATTTTTTAGGATCGGCGAGAAAATAGATCTGGTGATGAATCTGTTGAAAAAGGATCTGGAAGGAATAGAACTGATCACCGAAGAGGGGTCTGATGTGCCGGATTTGCTGGCAGATCCGGGAATGGTTGAACATGCCGTGGTAAATTTGATACAAAACTCAATCCATGCCCTGGGGTTTGCGGCTCACCCGAGAATTATTGTTCGGACCCATTGTCTGGACGGACATATCTGCCTTGAAATTGAAGATAACGGGTGCGGGATTCCTCCTGAACATCTGGATCATATTTACGAACCGGCGTTTACCCTGAAGGGAAGTCGCGATCTAACCGGTTCCTATAAAAAACATATCAAGGGAACCGGCTATGGAATGGCCAACATAAAAAAATATATCGAACAGCACAAGGGACGGATATCCGTCCAATCGGAATTTGGATTGGGCACCACCTTTACCATCTGTCTGCCGGTCATTGAAAAAGAATTCACGCCTGAAGAAAAGGCTGAAATTTTAAACTCAAGGCTTGCGACTGGAAAATATATCCTCCATGTGGAGGATGAACAGGCCATATCCGATGTGCATTATAGGATATTAACCCAGGAGCCTTGTCTCCACAAGGTGGATAGGGCCCATGACGCAGGGACGGCAATACGTCTGTTTGACGGAAATGATTATGATTTTGTGAGTCTGGATTATACCCTTCCCGGTGAGATGAACGGGATGGACGTATACCATCATATCAGACAAACCAACAAACAGATTCCCATTTTGTTTGTTTCCGGAAACATAGAGTTTTTAGAGTCCATAAAAGAACTGAAGCAAAAAGATTTTTATATTGATCATCTGCCAAAACCCTGTCAGAACAAGGAATATGTAAATTGCATCAATGCCTTGATGGGAAAGGTTCTGGTGGCATTATGACAACTTTGAACCTACATCATATTATGAATCCCGGGTCCATCGCCGTGATCGGTGCCAGTCAAGAACCAGGCAGTGTCGGGGCCTGTATCATGGCCAATCTTGTTTCCGGCGGATTTAAGGGGGAAATTTTCCCGGTGAATCCAAAATACAGGCGGGTGTCTGGATTTGATGCCGTTGCAAGGGTGGAGGATCTTAAAAATCATGTGGATATGGCCGTGATCGCCGTTCCCATGAAAGAGGTCCCAAAGATAGTCTATTGTTGCAGTCAAAAAAAAATGTGGGGATGTGTGGTGATCTCTGCAACCCCTGTAAGACCGGGAGACGCTGATAATGAAATTTGGGCTTCCATCAGGCAGGTTGTAAAGGATACGGGCATCCGGATTATCGGGCCGGACTCCGTGGGCATTATCAACACCCGGGCAGGATTTAACGCAAGCTTTATGCACACCCTTCCTTTGCCCGGAAAAATCGCCTTCCTCTCCCAGACCGGTGCGGTGTGTACTGCCGTTCTGGACCTTGCTCTCCGGGAGAAGGTGGGGTTTAGTCATTTTGTCAATCTCGGGTCCCGGCTGGATGTGGATTTTGCAGATATGATTGATTATCTGGGGTCCTTAAGCGAGGTTGCGTCCATTGTCATGTATGTGGAATCCCTGGCAAATACCCGTAAATTTATGAGTGCGGCCCGGGCGGTTTCCCGGGTGAAGCCCATTATCGCATTGAAATCCGGCCGGGCAGGGGGAGGATTTGATCCCTGTGAAGATGAGATTTATGATGCCCTGTTCCAGCGGGCGGGAATTTTAAGGGTTCATGGATTTGATGCCCTGTTTGATTGTGCCAAATTTTTGGCTAAGCAGAAACGGCCACTGGGCTCCCGCCTGGCAATTGTATCCAACGCCGCTGGGATCGGGGTGATGGCTCGGGATGCCCTGGCCGGGCGCGGTATAAAACCGGCGGATCTGACCACTTCCACCATTCATGCCCTGGATAATTTGCTCGAAGATAGATGGCGGCGGACCAACCCCATCGAAGTTTTACAGGAGACCTCTCCTGAAAAATATATTCAGGTGGTTAAAACCTGTATCCAGGCCGATGAAATAGACGGATTGTTGCTTTTGAGTTCCCCGGTGGGCACCTATGATTCAACCGCCCTTGCCATCCCCCTGGTTCAATTGTTGAAAACCACGCCCTTTCCAGTGTTTACCGCATGGATGGGGGGGGTGAATTCGGATCGATCCCGGGCGATTTTTAACCAGGAGGGGATCATTACCTATGAAACCCCGGAGCGGGCCGTCCAGGCCTTTTTAAATCTTTATCAATATGGCCGGAATATCCAGATGCTCCAGGAGATTCCCGCCAGGAGCGATAAGCGGCTGGAGATCAATCGACCGGCTGCTGCCAGTGCCGTGAAAAAGGGGCTGGCTTCCCAAGCTTTTTCTGACAAAGACCTTGCCCGGGAGCTGCTGGCAGCCTATGGAATTGCGATGGCCCCTAAGGGATTTGCAAGTCCGGATTATGAACTCCAGATCTCCATGGTGAATAATCCGCTCTTTGGTCCGGTGTTGCGATTCGGGATGGGGGGACCCATGACCGATGTGGTCCGGGATACGGCCATGGGACTGCCGCCCTTGAACCGGATTCTGGCAGGAAGGGTCATGGAATCCACAAGGGTTTCACGGGTTTTTAATGGGTATAAATTGATTGCCCC
>JAFLJU010000149.1 GCA_022712835.1 Desulfobacteraceae bacterium | reverse complement strand
TCCTATCCCTGGTTTTTAAAACAGCGGGTCAAATCAAGAACAGGTCATCTGTCCAACATGGATACCCGGGCGTTGTTAGCGGAAATTCTGGATCCGAATCCAGATCAGTGCATGGACCCTGCTTGGAAACCAAACCTTGCGCATGTGATTCTTGCCCATTTAAGCGGGGAAAATAATTGTCCCAAAAAAGCCGCCTGTGAAGTGGCTAAAGGGATCAATGGTTCCGGAGTTTGCCTACATGTGGCAGGTCCGGATCGCCCAGGGGAAATGATTCACCTCTAATCCTATTCCAAAATTTACAATTTGGATGTGTTTAATATCCTTTGGACCTGTTCTGCCAGCATCCGATTGGTAACTGGTTTTGTCAGGACCGCATCAAAAAGGCTCTCATCGGAAACTTGCGTAAATCCGGAGCAAAGAATCACCGGCATCTGGGGAGTTGTCTTTTTGATGGCAAGGGCCAGGCAATCACCGGTCATGCCCGGCATCTTTTTGTCAGTGATCACCAGATCAAAGAAATCCGGTGTTTTTTCAAAGCGTTCCTTTGCTGCCAGGGGGTCTGTAAATCCAATTACCTGGTATCCGAAGTTTTCTAAAAACCGGGTATTAATCTTCACCAAGGCGGGTTCATCATCCACAAAGAGAATGGTTCCCTTCCCCTTCAGATTCATTTTTTTCTCCTGGGGTTTTTCTATCGTATTGCAAAGGGGTTGGCAGGCCAAAAAAATTGTGAAGCAACTGCCCTTACCTAGGGTGCTTTTCACCATGATTTCACCGCCATGGGCTCGGATAATGCCCTGGGCAATGGACAACCCCATGCCCGTGCCTTTACCAATTTTTTTGGTGGTAAAATAGGGGTCAAAAATTTTGGAGATTTCTTGTTTCTGGATGCCGCAACCCGTGTCTTCTATGGTAAGTTGGATATATCGCCCGGGTTTTAGGGACATAAAACCTTTGGTATCCTGATCAATGGACAAAAATTGGGTCCCCAGGGAAATCCTTCCCATTTTCTTGTCATTGTCCAACTCAATGGCGTGCATGCCATTGGTCAGCAGATTCATGATGGCCTGGAAAATTTTAGTCTTGTCCGCGAAAACCTGAAGCGGGGTATCCGGAAGGGCGGTGATCAACTCAATGCTGTTGGGGAGTCCAATCTTTAAAAAATTGACACACTCCTGGATAATCTGGCGAAGATCACATGCTTCCATGTTGGAAGGGGTCTGTCTGCTGAAGGTTAAAATCTGGTGAACAATTTGCTTGGCCCGATCGCTTGCCTGGCAGATGTGTTCAAGATTTTTATGCATTGGATGGGTTTTCTCCATGTCCATAAGGGATAGTTCAGCATAGCCAAGGATGGTGCCCAAAATATTATTGAAATCATGTGCAACCCCGCCTGCCAGAGTGCCCAGGGCCTCCATTTTCTGAGAATGATAGAGTTGACTGAGCAGTTCTTTGTTTTTGTTTTCGGTCTGGATGCGGGTCTTTATTTCATTCTCTAATTGGATACGCCCATTTTTTTCGGCCTGGACCATCTGGCTGATCTTATTGATGAGAAAGGCAACGGAAATAGCGGCCACGGCATTGATACAAATAAAATTTGCGCCAACGACAATCCAGACGGCCAATGGATCAAACCTAAGCTGCTGCCAGGGTAAGGCCTGGTTGTGGACAAACAGGCTCAGTGCCAATAGAGTGATAAGATTGATCCCCAGGGAAATAAGCGCAGGCCGAACCCCCAGAAGCACCCCTGTCATAACGGAGAACATGAGCAACCATAAAAAACCGGCCCCGTTAGGACCTAGGAAAATGAGCAGCCCTATTCCAAGGAGATAAAACAGGGAGAGCAGTCCCAGGGATTTGGTGAAAAAGGAGATCCGCTGGTTCATCGCCAATAAAAAAACGGCCCCAAGAATGAGGGTATCCAGGAACGCAATACTGTAGAATTTGTAAACAAAAGAGTAATAAATGCTGGGCAGATAGGCGATAAACCCGAATATGGAAAAGCCCAACAGCAGGAAATGCAAAAGCCGGTGACGAAAATAAACAATGCCACTTTTTTCAACCTGTCCGGGCAATTTAAAAAGCGATTTCATTTTTTTTATATTCATTGACCACCCAAAATATATCATTTTTTTCAAACTACCAGATGATTCAAAAATTCACCATAAAAAAATTGGATATAAAAGATAAACAAACCCTTTTGGTCTCCCAAGCAAGAAAGCATGTGCTAAATATGTAAAGAAATTGCTTTTATTCCAACGGTTTCTTTATTATAGTTGCGGTAAAAGCGGATAGATTTCTCTTCACAGATTTTTTCGCCAGGCAATTTTAATTACCATCCGAAAAAGGAAACGACCATGAATCCGGTTATTGACGCATTAAAATTTCGTCACGCATGCAAAAAGTTTGATCCCACTAAAAAAATACCCCGGCAAGAATTGGATAGCATACTGGAAGCCGCCTGCCTCTCCCCTACATCCTTTGGAATGGAAGCCTGGAAGTTTCTGGTACTGGCTTCCGATGATATCCGGCAAAGGCTTCGGCCTGCCTGCTGGGACCAGGCCCAGGTGACCGACAGCAGCCATGTGGTGGTTATCCTGGCAAGGCCTTCCCTGATCGATCCTTCCTCTGAGTATGTTCTGAATAGTTTTTTAAGAAGAGGATTGCCTGAAGATGTCACAAAGGCTTATATGGGAAAATATAAGGCGCACATGGAGACGGAAGTTTTTCCCAGGATGAATGCCTATGCCTGGTGTGCCAAACAATGCTATATAGGGCTTGCCAATATGATGACCACAGCTGCATCCATGGGAATCGATTCCTGCCCCATGGAAGGGTTTGAGAAAGACCCGGTGGAAGCACTTCTTGAAATTGATACCAAGATGTTTGAAGTGGCGGTGCTGGTGGCATTTGGATATCGGGCAGGGGAACAGACCCCCCGTCGCCGTCATCCCGTGGACCAACTGGTTGAGTATCGATAGACTTTTTTTTTAAAGGTACGCTTTCCCATGACAATCAAAAATGGAAGATATACTATTTGGTTATTGGTGTCAGCTCCGGGTAAGGGGGCTTACTTTGTTGTCACATTATACCGGCTCTTTTCTTAAAAAGGTGTTAAAAATGAAGCGAACAGATCAGACCCTGATGGAGCAGATGAAGATTACCCCCAAGGAAATCTCCCGGCGAAAGGAATTGCTTGCCTTTGATGATAAGGATGCCAAGTTTTTGTCGGGCTTAAAAGGTATTGTCACTGATAATATTGAACAAGTTGTCCAACTGTTTTACCAACAGATTCTTTCCTTTGATGACATTGATCGGATCATCGGAGATGCCGAAAGTTTGGAGCGGTTGAGAAAATACCAGCGGCAGTATATTTTGACCCTTTTTGATGGTCAGTATGATGAGGAGTATGTTCATTCAAGATTGCGGGTCGGCATGGTCCACCGGCGGATCGGGTTGGAACCCAGGTATTATCTTGCGGCGGTGCACCATTTGAATGTGATTCTTCGTCAAATCCTTATCCCGAGGGTTGAAAAAGACTGTACGGTCTGCAACAACTCCCTTACTGCCCTGGACAAAATTATCATGTTCGATCTGTCCTTGATCGTGGATACCTATATCACAAGTTTAATGGATGAGACCCGGCGCAGCCGGGAAGAAGTATCCGAATATGCCCAGTCCCTTGAGGAAACCATTGCCAGAAGGACCCAACGCCTCAAGGACCTGGCCCGTAATGACGGGCTGACCGGATTGCTGAATCAGAGTGCATTCTATGGGGAGTTGCGCCGGGAATTGGCACGGAGTAGCCGTCTCAACCATTGTGTGGTCCTGCTGTATTTTGATCTGGACGGGTTTAAAAATTTAAATGACACCAGGGGGCATAAAGCTGGAGATGATGTATTGGTTAAGGTGGCAGCGGCGG
>JAFLJU010000310.1 GCA_022712835.1 Desulfobacteraceae bacterium | reverse complement strand
GATCTGTGGGAAAAGGTGGAATAGACAAGACAGGTGTCCCGGCGATGGGTTATAGCCGGGACACCTGCGGTCCTAATCTTTCATATAGGTTTTAAAAATCTGCTCGTGGGAAATATATTTTTCCCGGTCAGGGTCCAGAAGATACCGGTGAATCGCATTTACCCGGCTAAGGATTTCCTCCTCGGCCCGCTTTCGCATTTTCCGTTTTGTCTGGATGATTTTTTCTTTCAGGGAGGAGGTTGTCTGGGTGGCATAGTATTTTGCAACTTTGTAAGCGATCCGTTTTTCAATGAGTTTTTCCCTCTGGTCGTTATGGGCATCATCTAAAAACAAAACCTCGGGCATGAGATCTGCAAAATGGGTCACGGCAATGATATCCTTTTGCCGTTCCCAATACCCGATGAGAAATTCCGGTTCCAGGTCCTTATAGTTTTGTAGGGGCATGTACATGCGCCTCAGGTAGAGCAACACCTTTTCCGTTTTTTTCCGGTGCCCGCCGATGATGACAGATCCCCCCACCTCATCTTTTCGGACCCCCTTGGTCCAGGGGGCTCCCGTGATACCAAAATCAATGCACAAGGGAATATTCAGCAGGGCCGACATGGTGTTCAAGGCCAGGGCAAATCCTGCCGAGGGTCCTCCCACATTATAGGAGGCGGACAACAGCTGGTGGTGGATTGTGTAGCGTTTTAACAGGTCTCCGAACAACCAGGGGATACTGATTTTGGGCGACAACTCCTGGATATAGTTTTTCACCATGGTCAATGCTTCCTGGGCCGATTGATGGGTCATCTTTACGGCCATGTCCAGTTGGGCGGCGTTGGGGGCCGAAGTGGAGACAGCGCCTGTAACAATGATGCCAGACCCTTCCACTCTTCCTGTGAGGCTGGTGGCAATGGGCAGCAGCATCCCGGTGACATCATTGGCACCCACCCCGATGATGAAGCCTACCTGGGGCTCCTTGCTTAATTCTGTTTCCAGAAATTCATTGAGTTGGATGGATCCTTTGCGAACCGGGCTCCTGGAAATTTCCCTCCGGGCGGATTCCAAATGGGTCTCAACGATGGGGTATTTTTCTTCCGATGTGATATGGTCAACAGATTCCATGATCTGATCATAGTGTTTTACAAAATTTTTTAAGTCATTTTTAATATTGGCCTTTAACAGGGGCGCAGCTTTGACTGCGTCCAAAATCCCCAGAATGGTCTTAAAATTTAATTTAATGAATTCATTTTTTTCCTGGTCGGTGGATGTTTTTAAATCCCGCAGCTTTAGCAGCACCTTGAATTCCGTGCTGCAAAGGGCAATCGCTTTTTCCGTAAAGGAGGTGAAATCGGCCGGTGTATTACAGATACCCTGGGCGGTTTCAATGATTTTTTCCACTTCAAATTGCCGTTTGTGGGGGATATCGTCAAATTGTTTTTGAATGATATCAAAAATATCCTTTTGCCGCATGTGTCCGGATATCTCCAGGGTTTTCAACCGCTTGGATCGAATAAGCGCAGGATCCAGGATATCCAAACGATTGGTTGTAAGGACGGTGAATACCTTGTTTAAGGGAATTTCTCCGTCAATAATATTTAAAAATTTATTGGTCAGAGCATCCGAGGGCTGGCCGCCGGTTGCGCTTCTTTTGGGAGCCAGGGCATCCCCCTCGTCAAAGAAAATCACAGTGGGGGCCACCATCTTTGCAATGTCATAGACCTTTTCCAGGTTTGTCACCGCCCCGTGGACCGGGCTTGCGGAATCCTGCAGGGCCGACGGGCTTGTGGCAATGTCATGAACCTTCAGGTTGGAGGAGAGCCAGGTCCTGACCAGAAAGGTTTTCCCGCTGCCGGGAGGTCCTGTCAAAACCACGCCTTTTTCTTCGCTGACGCCGTAATTAAAACAATTGTTGGCCATTTCCGAGAATTTATCCTTGATATCCCCCACATACTCATCCCAATTAACTTTCCGGTCCATGCGGTCCACCACCTTGTTGTAAAGCTCTCCATAGACATTTTTGGCCACCAGTTGGAAAGCGCTTCGCACAAGAATGCTGTTTTCCAGGAATTCAACTATAAAATCTCCCCGGATATTAATAATGGATTCAATCAGTTTTCTGACATAGGCCGGGCTGACTTTGAGACTGCGTTCCTTGAAAATGGTATAAATTTTATCGGCGGCCTCGTCCAGGGCTTTTGACGCAGGATCGTAGTGGGTGGGAATCTGGTGACGGTTAATTTCCAAAAGAATGATTTTTTTCAGGTTCTCGTGATTCATCCAGAACTTGGACATATCGATGATGCAGCCCTTTTCCACAAAGCGCCGGTAAATGGCCGAGTCAAACCGATGGGTCTGGTCAGTGGTGGCAATGAGAAAACAATCCCGCCGGCCGTCGATAATTTCGTCCAGAACAATATTGCTGGTGTCGATGAGGGTTCGTTGCTGTTTTTCCGCTCCCCCGCCGCCGGGGCTGCTTTCTGATTTTCCAAAGGCGGAATGGGCTTCTTCTATGTGGCGGATGGAGGTGACCTTGGGGTGTCCCATGGCCCGCTTAAAATAATTGCCCGGCTCTCCGGAAAGGGCGGTCTGGTAATCATTGGGGGTAACAATGGAGGCGTCAACCTCAATGCCCCGTTCTTCAAAGTCTGTGAGACTGCTCATGATCCGTTTTTTGAATATTCGCCGCAGAACGGGAATGGAGGCCAGCCATCTGTAAAAGGCTAGCTTTTTCTTTCTGGCGATTTTCATGGCAAAATCAGGGTCCACATCCTCAAGGGTGGCAAACAGGCTGTGTTTGGCCAGAATTTTTTCCTTTTTGATCTTCCAGTCCACTGCCGGAATGACTTCATTTCTAAATACCACCTTTTCAAGGGCTTCCCGGACTGTGGCGGATTTGCCACTGCCGGAAGTTCCTTCCACGATCATGATGGGGGCCTTGGGCACATCCGGGTCCTCCAGATGTTCTTTTCTGATATGGGCCCGGTAAATTTTATCAAATATTTCCACCAATTCCATGGGAACGTGGAGATCGGTTAGTTCCCGATCCAGAACCGCAATGAGATAATGGTACTCTGGTTTTGTCAGTTCATTTTCAATGACCCGGTTCCATGAATCCCCGGGATTGGTTTCACCGGAATAAAGGAACCTCTTTTTCCAGTCCGTCAGAATTTCCGGATTATTGAGCACATTCATCTGCTTTTTTTTTCTTTGCATGAAAAAAATCATATACAAGAGTTCTTTTATGCCGGAAAAAAAAGGACTGGGAGCCTTATATTGGTTGAGGCGGCTTCGTACAAATGCTTTTGTATCATAGGTCCATGTTGCTGCCATGGATTCGATTTTTTTAATGGTTTCTTCAGGAAGCGTGATATATATTTTTTCTTTTGTGATTCGTTTGGCCATTCGCTCCTCCCTGTCGTTCTTACTGGATGGGGATATTTCCTATTCCGCTTTTTTCGCCATTTGTTTTTTAACAAAGGAAGGCAACGTTAAAGAAGGGGTTTGCCCACTGCCATGGAGCACAAATGTTTTCTGGTCAGACTGGTTTTTCTCATAGGCCGTGGCCCATTTTTGCTGGGATAGAAATTCAAACAGAGCCGGGTTAACCTCCTGGGCCTCGGACCCGCCAAGGGCCAGGTGCAGGGAACGTATCCCTTCAAGATAGGCTTTATAAAGTTTCCGGATCCGGTCAGCCTCCTGGTCTGCGGCATAATTGTCCGCTTCCGATATAAGCTGGCGACGCTTTTTCTCTTCGGTTGCCTCCACCAGTTTGTCACCGAACCTTGTTTCGTTGAGGACAAAACTGACCACCTCAATCCCATATTTTTCTTCCAGAGTGGGACCGTTTTTATTGATGGGCCGGTCCTTTAAAGCCTCAAAAATCGCTTCTTTTATGGTTTCCCTGTCGCTGATGAGTTTGTTGACCTTTTCTCCCTGGAGAATATCCTTGGAAATACCGTCAAAATCGCCCTGGAGCAAAATTTCAGCAGAAAGGTTTTCAATTCCCCAAATCTTCAGGTCTTTAATTTTAAAGGTCATCAGGGCCGAGGTCCACAGGGCGACGTTTTCTTCGGAGATGATTTTTATGGGGGCAGAAGACCCCCCCAGATACATATTCTGATTCATCAAGGGGACTTCTTTTTCAAGTTTTGTAAAAAAAGGAAGGCGATAATGCCAACCCACCTCGGTGACGGCTTGTCTTGTCCCCCCGAACTGCTCAAGGATGACCGCATAATTAAGTTTTACTTTGTAAATAACATGGGTGGAATAGACAATGGCTGCCAATGAGTAAAACAAGGCAATGATGCCTAAAATAAAGGCGGTCCTTCTGGCCATAGTGATGACGCGTGCCCGCTGGAGAAAAACTTCTGAAGCCTGATCCTTCATACCTGCTCCTTTCCCTTGAATAAATGACCGGGGTCTGTAAAGCGATTTGTATTAAAAACAAAAAAATGTCTTAAAAACATAGATGGATTCAAACAGATGGATTCAACAGGAATATGGACGAATTGTAGGTGGAATTCAGTATTTAAAAGGAGTATACATGAACCAGGGCGGCTAGTCAAAAAGTTTTTATTCTATCGGGTCCTGTTTGGTGCGGGACGACAGTCTCCGAAAAGAATGGAGACTGTCGTTCAAATCCGGGATTTCAGGGATAAAATCAGTTAAGGATTTATGTTGGCGAGGGATGTTTCTATCCCTTGTTGTGTTTGTAGTAGGGCACCGCTTCCGGGGCCAGAGGGGTATTCCCTAAAATCAGGTCTGCCGCTTTTTCAGCAATCATCATCACCGGCGAGTAAATATTGCCGTTGGTGATATAGGGCATCACAGACGCATCCACCACATACAACCCTTCTGTGCCGTGCACTTTCATGGTGTTTGGATCTACCACAGCGGTTTCATCTGTTCCCATTTTGCAGGTGCATGAGGGGTGCAGGGCGGTTTCTCCGTCCTTTGCCACCCAGTCAAGGATCTCCTGGTCGGTTTCAACATCGGGACCCGGGGAGGTTTCCCCTTTGTTGAACTCATCAAAGGAGGGTTGCTTCATAATATTCCGGGCCAAACGGATGGCCTCCACCCACTCTTTTTTGTCCTGGTCCGTTGACAGGTAGTTAAAGTGAAGTGCCGGATGCTGGAAGGGATCCTTTGACTTGATTTTCACCTGGCCTCTTGTGTCGGAATACATGGGGCCAATGTGGACCTGGTAGCCGTGATCGGTATTGGGAGAAGATCCGTCATACCGGATGGCCAGGGGCAAAAAGTGAAACTGAATGTTGGGATAGGGCACATCCGGGTTGCTTCGGACAAATCCGCC
>JAFLJU010000023.1 GCA_022712835.1 Desulfobacteraceae bacterium | reverse complement strand
GAGAGCCCCATAACTTATAGCGGAGCAAAAGGTAACACATCCACCACAATGGCTACATTTTCCTTCTTTCTGCACTTCCTGAATCAGGTTAAAAAAAGTTTTTTTCATGGCCTCTCCTTTAAATATTATGTTGACCACCTTCTGTCTTTAAACATTTAAGTGGAAGTATTATTAAAGAATATTTTTAATTTTCGTATGGAGCTAACGTCGATTTTACTCCTTTTAACTTGAAAGGCATTAAAAAAAAGGAATAACCATTATTAACAAATAGAGCAGAATGAGCTGTTTTATGCTATTATTAAGTTGCTACTGCAATATTAGATAAAAATATGGGGTTTGTAAAGGGGCCTGGCTCTTTCATAAAATACGACACGAATATTAGATATAGTAAAAGAATTTTTGACATAATTTTTAATTTTACATATACTTCGAAAAATTTTAGATCAAGGATACATCACGAACATATGTTGCCATTCACGGATAGAATCATCATAAAATATGCAAGAAATAAAATGAATATCAAATTAATCACACCTGTGAATCAAATCTGTTGGCTTCTGGTCTGTTGGCTTTTGGCTATTGCTATTATTGTCGGCCTTGGGGGATGCGCAAAGGTACCCATAAAACACCCCACAGACCAACCGTCGGTTGGACAGGAAAAGGCCGGGAAAGAAATCCTATTGGCTCCCATCCTAATGAAAGAAGCAGAGAAGTTCTCGTCCCAGGGTAACAATCAGGATGCTCTGTTCATATACAACCAGGCCCTAGCACTTTCAGAACAGCAGGATAGGGAGAAAATTTTAGCCGGGATTGAAAAGGTGTTGGCCAAAACAGATCCCCTGATTATTCAGGAGTTTATCCAGATAAAAAACCTAAAAATCCCCCATTCTCTTTTGCTCTATTGGTTGGGATTAAACCAGGCAACACAAAACAATTACCTGGAAGCGGGAAAGGCATTGGCAATTTTTATCGACACGTATCCTGATCATGCCTATGCCGAGGATGCCAAGGAACTTTTAGTAGCAATGAAATCTGCCTCCTTTAAAAAAGATACCATTGGATGTTTGCTGCCATTGTCAGGGAGATATCAGATTTTTGGACAAAGAGCCCTCAAAGGTATCCAGTTAGCTATTCAGGATCTGTCAAGAACCCACGGCACCAATTTTCACGTAATTATAAAGGACACCCAGTCAAATCCAAAAAGGGCAGCCGAATGTGTTGCCGAGTTGAACCAGGAAAAGGTAATGGGTATTTTAGGTCCCCTGCTGGCCCCCAATGCGGCCGGAGTCCAGGCCCAAACCCTGGGAATTCCCCTCATCTCTTTGACCCAGAAAAGCCAATTCCCTTCCCAGGGAGACTATCTTTTTTCAAATTTTATTACCCCTGAAATGCAGGTACGTTCTATGGTATCCTATATTTCCCTGGAACTCGGGTTAAAAAAAATGGCCATTTTATACCCCAACGAACGGTATGGGCAACGCTATATGGAATTGTTCTGGAATGCGGTGGATGAATTCAACGGGGAAGTTGTGGGGGTTGAACCCTATGATGGAGATAAAACCGATTTTACCATTCCCATCCAGAAACTTACAGGAGAATACTATCCTGTCCCCAAATATTTAATGCCTAAGCTACCCGAGCAAGCAGCTCCGGGGGAAATGGTATCGGACATCACGGATTCTTCCGAACCCGTTGAACAAAAGGTCCAAATTGATTTTCAAGCACTTTTTATCCCGGACTCTGTGTCACGGGTCAATCTGATTCTTCCCCAGCTTGCCTTTAATGATGCCACGGGCATGGTGCTTTTGGGCACCAACCTCTGGCACCAACCAGGCCTTCTGACAGGCGCAAAAGGATATAACAAAAATGCTGTGATCACCGATGGATACTTTGGAAACAGCAAGAACCCCATAACAGCAGGATTTGAAAAAAGATTTACCGACCTCTATGAAACCCGTCCTGGATTTCTTGAGGCCATTGCCTATGACACTGCCAATATTTTCTTTACCGCTGCCATAAACGAGAGGGTGGACTCCAGAAAAAGCCTGAAAGAGGCTCTCCAGGGAAACAAGATATTTGAAGGAGTGACGGGGAATACCAACTTTGACAAAACCGGTAATGCTCAAAAGGAATTATTTTTGATCACCGTCAAAAGAGGAAAGTTCATGGAGATCAGTCATTGAAAAACATGTTCTGACCGGTGGCTTCTAATACGGATTGCCACAACCGTCCTCTGGGATCCAATTTTTTTCGCTTGCCGGCTGAAGCCTCCATGGGCACATGGACATAGTGGTTGTTCCAGAAACTGATCAAAAGATTTGTTTTTCCTGCCATGCCTGCATGGACAGCATCTCTTCCCAAAAAACCGCAAAAAACACTGTCATTGGCATTGGCCGGAAGACTTCGGATAATATAGCTGGGATCTATATATTTCAGAGATATGGGGATCTCTTTTTCCTTGAAATACTGAGTAATCTTATCCTTTAAATAGATACCGATATCCTTGAGCACTACATTGCCAGAGGCATCATATTTGGTTTCCTGATCTTCGAAAAAATTTTGACCCGCCCCTTCGGCCACAATAATTACAGCATGCTTTCTTTGCTTTATTCTGTTTTCAAGGGCCTGTAAAAAACCTGTTTTCCCATAAAGAAAAATCTCCACTTCGGGAATGAGCACAAAATTGGCATCCTGCTGGGCAAGGGCAGCGGTTGCTGCCAAAAACCCCGAGTGCCTCCCCATCAATTTTATCAAACCGATACCATTGGGGTAAGCCGCTGATTCATTATGGGCTCCCTTTATGGCCAGGGTAGCTACATCTACTGCCGTGTCAAAGCCAAATGACCTGGAAACCAGAAAGATGTCATTGTCAATGGTTTTGGGTATGCAGATAACGGATATTTTCAATTCTCTTTTTGAAATTTCATCGGCAATTTGTTTGGAGGCCATCAAGGTGCCGTCTCCTCCCACCATGAACAAGATCCCCACATTCATCCGTTCAAGACAATCCACCACCATGCTGATATCCTGGATCCCCCGGGAAGATCCAAGAATGGAACCGCCGGTATCCTGGATACCGGAAACGCTGCCTGGGTTCAGATCCATCACATCGTGCCCATATTCGGGAATAAATCCCTGGAGTCCATGGCGAATTCCATAAATATTTCGAACATGATAAATATGATACAATTCCAGAACCACGGATCGAATAATATCATTGAGTCCGGGACAGAGCCCGCCACAGGTGGTGATGGCACATTTGAGTTTGCTGGGATCAAAATAAATTTTTTCCCGGGGACCTGTCTGCTCAAAGCTGGGCAGGGGCTGATTTTTCCCCAAAAATCCTTCAATCGCTTCTACCTGAACATCAACCGTAATCCTATCTCCATCTGAAATAAACCGGGTACCGCTTTCGCCTGGAATACCATGACGTTTCAAGGGAGAGGTAATTTTTTTTTCCCCGAGAACAGCGATTTTGGTACCGAAATCATCGGTTGTCATTGACTGCCTCCATTAAATTTAAAGGATCCTTTGCCCAGAATATCATGTAAATGTAAAATCCCTTCTAGAAAATTTCCCTGTCCAACAATGGGCAACACCGTTATCTCATACTTTTCCATCAAATTCAGTGCTTCATATAAAAAAGCATCAATACTCAAGCTATGGGGGGTTCCGGTCATGATCTCATCAACGTTAACCTGACCGAGGCCCGAGGTTCCCACCGCAACACAATGCCGGATATCCCCGTCGGTAATAATTCCCATGAGCTGGCGTGCTGGGTTCAGGACAATCACAGCACCCAATCTAAATTTGTCCATTTCTTCAATGGCCGTGGCCATGGTGCTGCCCATTAAGATACAGGGAACATCCGTTGCCGAAAACATAATTTCACCCACTTTACAGGCCAGTCGTTGACCAAGAGCACCGCCTGGATGGGATTTCATGAAATCACTTTTATTGAATTTTTTTTCATGGATAAGCGCCACTGCCAAGGCGTCTCCCATGGCCAACTGGGCCGTAGTACTGGAGGTGGGAGC
>JAFLJU010000425.1 GCA_022712835.1 Desulfobacteraceae bacterium | reverse complement strand
AAAAGACAGTTCATGGCCCGGGTTGTATCTCTTATGGGAAAAGGAGGCCAACGAAAGGCACTAAAAGAACTTGGCTGGAACCGCGACACTATCCGGAAAGGGATGAAAGAAATGCAGTCAGGAATTGTCTGTGTTGATAATTTTGCAGGAAGAGGACGTAAACTGTCGGAAGAAAAATTCCCCACTCTGCTCGACGATATTAAGGATATTATGGAACCTATTTGCCAGACAGATCCTACATTTAAGTCCACTCAGCTATATTCTCCGTTAACGGCCAAAGAAGTTCACAAGCGTCTGATTGAATTTAAAGGATATCCATCCGATGAGATTCCTTCTGTAGTCACGATCAACAGAAAAATGAATAAACTCGGATATCAATTAAAGAAAGTTGCCAAATGTAGACCCAAAAAAAATTCCAGAAACAAATGAAATATTTGGTTATGTACATAATATTAATAGGTTAGCGGATTATGCGTCAGGCGTACTAAGGCTTTCTATGGATGCAAAGGCTGCAATAAAAGTTGGGCCATTCTCACGGGGTGGCTATAATCGTTATGGCCTCAGGGCGTGGGACCATGACTTTGAACCGGAAACGACACTGAAGCTTTTTGGTATATCCATTCCAGCAATGGATGAAATTTTCTTTTATTTTTCAGAGAGCTGCATTACTTCAGACTTTATGATCGATGCCCTTGAGCACCTATGGCCGTCGATAAAAGCAAAATACAATCCACATACTTTGGTGTTAAATATGGATAATGGGCCGGAAAACAACAGCCGAAGAAGCCAGTTTATGAAGCGCATTGTTGATTTTTCTAAAAATAATTCCGTGAATATCAGCCTGGCCTACTATCCTCCATATCACAGCAAATATAATCCTATTGAACGTGTTTGGGGTCGCTTGGAAAATCATTGGAATGGAGAATTGCTTGATAGTGTTCAAAAAATATTAGGATTGGCCAGGACAATGATGTGGAATGGGAATTTCCCAGTCGTTAATTTTTTCACAAAGAACTATTGCAAAGGTGTGAAACTAACAAAAAAGGCCATGACAAGAATTGAAGAGTCAATCCATCGAATAACTGGGATTGAAAAATGGGCCGTTGATATTCTTTGCTATAATGAATAACTTTTGGACGATTTTATTTTGATATGGCGCCTAACTCAGAACGTTACGAAAAGAAACAATTGTGGATTCACGCACCCGAATCCCTCATATGTTTCAAGTAGTGAATACCCGTATTTGTCTGTAAAAACGACCTAAATGGTGAAAGAGCAATCTTTTAAAAAGGGCAACTGTAAAATGCAACTTTAATTATTCAGGAGATTTTCATGAATCATGAATAAACTATTCATCTTGTGTTTCTTTACACTGGCTTTTGGTTGTATTGGTATTTCGTCAGGTGTTGCAGCAGAAGTTAAAGAGATGACCATTGTTTGCGAAGAATGGGAAGGTTATACGAATAAAGACGGAACTGGTGTTTACTGGGAGGTGGTAAAAACCATTTTTCAACCGGCCGGCATTACGGTAACCACAAAAGTTGTACCCTGGAAGAGAGCGGAATCTCTGGTCGAGACACAAACTGTCGATGCTATCGCAGGTGACTACTATTACAAAGAAATGGATGGAAAGGACTACATGTATCCCAAATGGCACCTTTCCGTGGAAGATGATATTACGGCACTTTATAAAAATGGTATGATCGAAAATTTGGAAAATTTAGGAGTTAAAGCCCTGTTCGGTAAAGAAGTAGCCTGGATAAGGGGATATGATTTTGATCAATCCCTGTTAAAAGATGTGGCCGTTAAGAAAAATGAATTCACAAACCTTGGAAACGGAATCAAGATGCTCAATTTCGGAAGAGTTGATGTCATCATTGATTACAAAACCACCCTTGTCCCCGCAGCAAAGGAAGCAGGGGTTGATTTAAGCAATTTCACCTTCAGCCTTGTCCAACCCGGTAACAAATTATTTGTTGCATTTGCCAATAACAATAAGGCCCAGGTTCTCATTAAGGTTTTTGATGAAAGAATGGGACAGTTGGTCCAATCCGGAGAGATTGAAGCCATTTATAAAAAATGGGGCTTTGGCCCGGAAAAGTTTGGTAAAGACCGGTACGAACCTCAATAAAAAAGCATCAATAAATTGTCATGAATAATCTAAGCTTTGGTTTTGGTTGGCTGTTCCAAGGGAAGCAAGATGGTAAAACAGGTTCCCTTTCCTGGTGTGGAATCAATGGTCAGGCTGCCCTGGTGATTGTTTTTAATGATCATCTGGGATACATACAGCCCCAGTCCGGTTCCCTTACCCGGTGGCTTGGTGGTATAAAACGGCTCAAAGATCCGCTGCTGCACATCCGGGTCTATGCCGGTGCCGGTATCCCTGATGTCGATTTTGATATTGCCCTCTTCAGCGTTTATCCCCAGAAAAAATGACGGCACTTCATGGGGGGATGACATGGACATCATCGCCTGTGCACCATTTGAAAGGATATTGAAAAAGACCTGCTGAAGTTCACCGGCTTTACAGGCAATCGACGGCAGGTTCGGGGCATAGTCCTTGTGAATCGTAATCTTTTTAAAGTCGAATTTCTTTTGCAAGTTATAGTCGCTTCCGGCAATTTCAAGGGTTTTGTCCATGAGGCTCTGGATATCTTCCCTGGAGAACTGGGAGGTGCTTTTTCTGGAAAAGGCGAGCATGTTGCTTACGATTTCAGCGGCCCGTTTCCCGGCATCCAGAAGCGAATCCAGCATGTCGACCATCCCCCGTTTTTCCAGATAACACTTAATGTCATCGAATTTTAACCCGAGTGTCTCAGCGGTTTTTAAATTCGCGGGCAGGGGGTTGCCCAGCCTGTTTTTCATGACCTGGGCGGTCTGGATGATCCCGGCCAGGGGGTTGTTGATCTCATGGGCCATGCCAGCGGCAAGACCTCCGACGGACATGATCTTTTCCGTCTGGATCATCATCTCCTGGATTTTTTTTCGTTCCCCGATGTCCCGGAGCATGTATAATACCGCCTGCTGTCCTTTAAATTCAAATTTTTTGGCATGTACTTCTACACTAACCGGTTGTCCGTCCTTCCTGATGAACTGCTGTTCGAAAAGGATGGTCTGATTGGCGGCAAGTTTTTCCGGGATTTCCGGGGACTCGGTTCGGGACTCCGGCGGAAGGATTTGCATAATGGATAAACCCATCAGTTCATCCTTGGAATACCCGAGGATCTGGCAGGCTATTTCATTGGCTTCCACAAATTTTTCTCTGGTTGGGTTTTCGGTCATGAGATAGACGAGAACCCCGTCTGTGATGCCTGAAAAAAGAGCGTTGTACCGTTTATCTCCTTCCAGGAGGACCTGGTTTGCACGGGCCAGTTCCGTTGTCCGTTCCAGAACCCTTTGTTCCAGGTTGTCCCGGGCCGATTGGAGTTCCTTGGCCTGGCATTTCAAGGCGTAACGCCTGGCAAAGCTCAATCTGTACCTGCGATGAAGCGCCCGGCAGATGATCACCAGGCTCAGGTAGTAAAAGCTGATACAAACGCTTATGGCCATCATCTGCTGGGTGCCTGCGAGACAGCTTGCAATGATGATCGGAAGCAGGGTAAGGCTGATAAATGAAATGGACAGGTTCTGCCGGGGAGCAAAAGAGGTGGTGGATGCCGAGGTGATGCCGGAGACCATGATTATGACAAACATACAGACCCAGTTGAGACCGTATAGCGACAGGATGGTGATGGTCAGACTGCTCCAAAAAACAGTGATCATGCCGAGGCTCAAAAGATGGAACAGTCTCCACAAAACCGGATAGGTATTATGGAACCTGCTATAACTGAATATGGCTGCATACCGGATCGAAACCAGGCAAACAATCATGACGAGTAATGCCCGTGCGAGAACCGGATAATCGTTGTGGAAAGGGGTGAATACCAGAAAGAGAATAGTGACGACAAGAGAAGAAACCGCGTTCACTTTGGACCGGGAAATCACATCCTGGATTGACTGGATATCCAGGGCTTTTAGAAAAGTTTCGTCATCCTTAAAGGATTGATTGGTTATTTTTGTATGTATATAATCCATGCGTATCTATATCTTTGCGTATCTATATCTTTGCGTAAATTCAAAACGCCTCTATGTACTATCTCTTTATGGTAATTTGCAAGAAAATATATAAAAAGCACACGGTTATCTTATTTGTAACTACAGTATCGACTCTGACCCTCGGTCGGTACTCAGCTGAAAGATGGCCCTTCCAGCAAATCCCCAAAAATAAACCATTGTCACAGATTCATTCCAATGGCAAAGGCCTTCCTGATATGCTCGGCAAGGGAGTCTACCACACAATTGTCTGTTGGATTGCGGTTGAGCAGAAACGCGGCCGTCAAACGCACACTGAATATGGGGCGCTTTGATCATGGGTGGCAATTATTCTATTGCATTTTGCCAGCTTTTTTTTGATATTCTTGTTTACTCGAAACGTTTCTTTGGTATTGTATTTTAAGTTTGGGGATAAATATACGCTTAGCTCACATTGTCGCTCAAATTTTTAGAATAGGGAGGGGTAGTATGGAATACAGATTGATAGAAATAGACCTGACGGAAAATTCGATAAACCAATCTTTGATACCGGTGGAAATGATAACGAAATTTCTCGGCGGGCGGGGGTTAAATTCCTGGTTCATTCAGAAAAAGATTCCTGAAGGTGTAAAACCCTATGATCCGGATAATATAATTGCCATGAGCTGCGGCCTTTTGACCGGATCCGGGGCGCCTTCCGGGGTCAGAATGCATATGAATACAATTTCTCCTTTGACTGAAATCCTGGGCAGCTCAAATATCGGCGGGGATGCCGGGGTGAGACTCCGGGGAAACAATATTTTTTCAGTGCTGATAAAGGGCAAACCCAAACATCCGGTTTATATTGAGATCAAGGAGGGGCATGCCCAAATTTTGCCTGCGGATCATCTTTGGGGCCTTGATACCTGGGAGACGGATCAGCAATTAAACAGGGAAACCCAAGCGGACAGCTCGATCATGTGTATTGGTCCTGCCGGAGAAAACAGGTGTTCCTTTGCCTGTATTATGTCGGGCAACCACCATTCTGCAGGCCGTACCGGTGTGGGTGCCGTCATGGGATCAAAATTACTAAAGGCGATTGTTATTTCAGGCAAACGACCGGTTTCAAAACTCAATTCCCTTCAGAAAGATTTTGTAAAAGCCTACACAAAAAAGATAGTGGATGCCCCCCTTTATCCGATTTTTTCAAAATTAAGCAATTCCGGTTTTGTCATACCCATTAGCGATAAGGGAATGCTTTGTACCCGGAATTATCGGGAGATCTCTTTTTCCAAAGCGGACAAAGTCGATGGTTCAGCCCTGTATAAATATGTCAAAAAAGCCAATACCTGTCCAAAATGTCCGGTCCATTGCAAGGCAGACATCGAAATAACCCAGGGCAAATATAAGGGCACCAAAGGCGCAAGGCCGGACCTTGAACCGATTATCGCCCTGGGTCCGAAATGCGGTATGGATGATCCCGAAGCCGTGCTGTATCTCCATAACCTGTGCAATCGGCTGGGCATGGATGTCATCAGTGCCGGCAGTGTGGCTGCCTTTGCCATGGATCTCTTTGCCGAAGGTCTTCTGGATCTTGAAAAAACCGATCACATCGATTTGTCCTGGGGAAATGCCGACGGCATTGAACAGGTTTTCCTTGCGATTGCCCAAAGCCGCGGCATTGGAAAAATATTAAAACACGGTGTAAAAAAGGCGGCCGATCTCATTGGCCAGGGGGCAGATCAATACGCGTTTACCGGAAAGGGGTTGGAATATACAGGATATGATCCCAGGGGGATGATGGGGGTTGCGCTGGGGTATGCCGTATCCAGCAGAGGCGGAGATTTTTGCAGTGTTTATAATATCCCGGAAAGTAGGTTTACCCCGGAAAGAGCTGTTTCGGAATTTGGAACCCATGATGCCGTTGACAGGTTTTCATTAAACGGTAAAGCCGCACTGATCAAAAGATGTATGGCCGTGAGTGCGGTGATTGATTCTCTGGGGCTTTGCAAGGTTCCGGCCCTAAGCCTCATCGGCGAGTTTGATTTAAAAAATGAGGCACAGCTTGTCACCCTTCTGGCCGAAATTCCATGTGATGATCGAGATCTTTTAACCGTTGGTGAGACCATTATCTCCCTGGAAAGATGCATTAATATCAAGTTCTGTCCTGAACTTCTCCGGGATACCATCTCGGAAAAATTTTTGACACAACCGGTGGAAAATGGCCCTGCAAAAGGAAGCACGGTAAATCTGAAACCCATGCTTGAAGAATTCTACGCACTTATGGGCTGGGATGAAAATGGGGTTCCTAGCCTCCAGGAGACCCCATGACCCTTGTCACAGATTCATTCCAATGGCAAAGGCCTTTTTGATGTGCTCGGCAAGGGAGTCCACCACACAATTGTCTGAGTCTGGATTGCGGTTGAGCAGAAAGGCGGCACTGGGCAGAGCGGGAAATCCCTCTTCCGGTTGAAGCTGGCGCATTCCCGACGGCACAATGCTCTGGCTGATGGCTGAAACAGCCAGGCCGGCCGAAATGGCAGCGGTCAATCCCATCATACTCGGGCAGGTGTAAGCGATCCTATATTCGATCCCGGCCTGTTTCAGGGCGGACAGGATCCAATCCCGGCAATAGCAGGTATCCGGAAAAAGTGCCAGGGGAAGCGGCGTGTGTTCATGCTGGCAATGCTGGTCAGATGTCACCCACACCGTGGGGTCCTGCCTGAGCAGTATACAGTTTTCAACATTTGCCGTGATTGAGGTGGTCATGGCCAGATCCAGTTTCCGGCGCTGCATTTTTTCCAAAAGGTTGTGGCTGGGTTCACAGGTCACTTCCACCTGGACTTTCGGGTGTGTGCGTGAGAATCCGGCCAGGATTTCAGGTAAATACCGTGTGGCATAATCATCCGGCAGCCCGATACTGACACAGCCGTTTAACTCGGGCTGTTTCAACACAGAGATCGCTTCTTCGTTCAGCTTAAGAATCTTTCGTGCATAGTTCAGCAGGGTTCCTCCGTCAGCAGTCAGCTTGATGTTCCTGGAGTCCCTTTTCAGCAGCGGTTTTTCAATGATCTCTTCAAGCCGCTTGACCTGCATGCTCACGGCAGACTGGGTCCTGCCCACAATGTCGGCCGCACGGCTGAAATTGCCGCTGTCGGCAATGGCGGTAAAGGTTCTTAACAACTCCATGGGTATATTGGTGATCATGTGTCCATCCTATATATCAATTATTTTGAACTTTAGTATAAGAACAATTCGTTTGTTTGATCAATACTTTTTTTTTATAGTGTCATCATTGATGTACCAAAATTTTTTAAGGAGGAGAAATGATGATTTCACAGGACTGTCAATGTAGCGAAACAAACGATGGATTTTCAAACTTTTTTCAACGGGTCTGGCATCTTGTCAAACGTACGGGAAAACGTTACAAAGAATGGGAAAGGATGAAACATAATCTCCGCCTGTTGTTCACCATGGAAGACCGGCTGCTTAACGATATTGGCCTGAGCCGTGCCGATGCCGTCAGGCTAAACAATGCAGAAAGCTTTTGGGAATTTATGTTTAAACCGGAATCAGATGGTAAGAAAGACCGGAG
>JAFLJU010000127.1 GCA_022712835.1 Desulfobacteraceae bacterium | reverse complement strand
TTCCGGGTGATTCCATTGGGCCTTTGCCCGTGGTGGAGATGACAACTCTCACCCAAACCATTTAATTGGCAAAAGGGAGGGATGTATGGAACGTTGGTATAATATTCGCTTTCGACCGATAGTCTGTCTGAGTATCTGCCTGGTGGTAATTATTTTGACCTCTGGTTGTTCATTAATGGAGGTCAAAAAGCAAGCTTCCCTTGTGGACAACATGGGTTCCATTAAAGGCAAAATTATTGTTACAAGTCCCCAGAAGGGCCCGGTGGTTGTGCTGCGATTTGTGGATGAGGATGGTATTATCGTTCTGGAAAGATCGATTGTTATCCCCCAAAATAGTGAATATGAATTTCCCGTAATTATTGGGAAGCATTATATTGCAGCATATATAGACGTCAATGGCGATGGTGAGCATCAGCCTGGGGAACATCGGAATTTTTACGGCGAGCCAACACCCGTTGAAGTAGTGGCAAACTCAGAAATTATGCTTGATCCCATCACTATAAGTGGGTCGGCTCCAACTCTTTCCACTGAGTTTAAGCCCGTGGATAGACGTCTTGCTATCTGGAAAAACATTGGCGTACCCATTTCGATGGATGATCCAAGACTTAATCAAAAGAATTATAGTATGGGATTATGGAAACCTTTTAATTTCCTTGAACTTGCAGAGGGCGGTCTCTTTTTCCTGCAAAAATACGAAGATAGCAAAATCCCCATCATATTTATCCATGGTGCTCTTGGGGGACCAACAGTCTGGGAACCGATAATTGATATCTTGGACACAACGCAATTCCAACCCTGGGTGATTTACTATCCCACCGGATTACGAATTGATTCCATCAGTGATTATCTGGTTCAAGCCATGACCATACTGGAGGAGCGGTATCACTTTAAGCAGTTTTTTGTCATCGGTCACAGCATGGGTGGTTTGGTAACAAGATCTTTTGTTAAAAAATATGTTGAACTATCCCCTGCAAATATTGATAAGTTGAGATTGGTTATGACGATTAACAGTCCACTGGACGGGGTTCCTTCGGCTGGATTAGGGGTAAGGAATTCTCCCATTGTCGTTCCATCTTGGCGTGATGTCGAACCGGAAAGTGAGTTCTTGCAAAAAATCCATGCCTGGAACTGGCCCAGGGAACTCCCTTATCATCTTTTCATTTCATATATTCAGGGGGAGAGTGGGGATGGGGTCGCTTCTCTCCAGAGCCAGGCTCAATTGAAATTGCAGTTAGAAGCGACTAGGCTCTATTTATTTAACAATGAGCATTCTGAGATAATTAAGAATAAAACCTTTCATGACCTGATGAATACTATCCTGGGCAATACTATCCTGGACAATGCATTTGTCCAGAAGAACAATGGGGTTATTGATAATAATCCCAGCAAGGAAGATTAACATATAAAGACCACGTCAGTCGATTTTGATATGCGGCGTGCTGTCACCGATGACACGATCATTTGACGACAAGGGATTCAGGCTTGCCTGAATCCCTTGTCGTTTTTGTTCGGGTGTTGTTTTTTTTGATTTTAGAACGGCCAGAAACTGTTATCTTCCCAGACTCTTGCCATGAGTGATTCCTGGATGTCCATGAGTTTTTCAAGATGGGTTTTTTCCCAGCCAGACAGCCAATTGTACAGTTTTTTCTCCTCGGGGTCCGTGGCTTCCTGGGCCCGTTGGGCATACAAATTCACCGCTTTTTCCTCAAACCCAATGGCCGCGGTAATGGCGGTTGACTCAAAACCCGCGGCATTGATATTCTTTTTGACGGCATCGCTTAAGATATCCGGCGCTGTCACGGAACTTTCATCATTCTTAAAAGTTCCCGCCATGAATTTACCGTCTTTCATAAAGGCTTTGAACTGTTTTTCAAGAATATCCATGTGTTCCTGCTCGTCTTCCACAAGAGATTGAAAAAACTCTTTCACCTCTTTGTTGTCTGCATGGGCTTTGGCTGTTTCGTAGAGGGCTTTGCCCTGGCGTTCCATGAGAAAGGCGCTTTTCAATATATTCAGGGTACTTGATTTGTCCATGGGCATCTCTCCTGTGCGTTGATGGTAGAGTAAATGAAAAAAGAGTACATCATGTCCGGTCTAATTTCAAGCAGACCCGCAAGGATCCCTTAAAAAAATATTTTGCTGCTTAAGCGATTGCAAAAGAAACTAAATTTTTATAGGGTGTGCCTAAATTTTATTATGGGGAAGATCAATTTTTTATGGGAACCATTGATATTATCGTGATTGCAGTCGGGCTTGCAATGGATGCCGCTGCCGTTTCTCTTGCTGCTGCCGCAGGAGGGTTTGCCAAGGACGGACGGGCTGTGTTCCGGCTGGCCTTTCACTTTGGGTTGTTTCAGTTTATCATGCCGGTGATCGGCTGGTTTCTGGGGGTCGGGTTCGTCTCTTATCTCAAGGCCTTTGATCACTGGATCGCCTTTGGTCTGCTTTTGTTTGTGGGGGGGCGCATGGTCTTATCCGGAATGGACACCTCAGAAAATCCGCTTAAAAAAGATCCCTCCAGAGGCATGACCATGGTGATGCTCAGCATTGCCACCAGCATTGATGCCCTGGCTATTGGCCTAAGCCTTGCCATGATGGATGTGAATATCTGGTATCCCAGCGTGATGATCGGTATTATCACCGCAGGAATCTCCCTTGCGGCCATCGGGGTTGGAAAACGACTGGGTGTTCTGTTTGGCAAGCGTATGGAAATTTTCGGCGGGTTGATTCTGGTATTTATTGGTTCCAGAATATTGTATCTTGAGTTTTTTGCATGAGCAACCATTTGCCAGGCACCATAAACCCATGGAATGAACCCCTGGAATGAATAGGACGAAATTAAAAACAATGAGATGCTATGTTAACACCTGAATTGCCTTTTTTAAATGATCCTGAAGGGACAGGGATTCCTCCGGGGCTGCCCCGGATAATAGATGCCCATGTTCATATCTTTCCGGACAAAATTTTTTCTGCTGTGCGAAACTGGTTTGATGCTCATGCCTGGAAGATCCGCTACCAGGAAAGTAGTCCCGATTTGATTTCCTTTCTTTTGAACCGGGGGGTGAGCCGGATCGTGGCCCTGCAATATGCCCATAAACCCGGGATTGCCAGATCTTTGAACCAGTATATGGGTGAAATTTGTCAAAGGTTTTCCGGTCGGGTGCTGGGTATGGCAACGGTGTTCCCCGGAGAGGATCAAGCGGTGGCAATTTTGGAACAGGCCTTTGAATTAGGTCTTTATGGGGTGAAACTTCATGCCCATGTCCAATGCTTTGACATGACCCAGCCTGTGATGACCCCCCTTTATGAGGTCTGTGCCCGGGAAAACAAGCCCATGATCCTGCATGTGGGCCGGGAACCCAAAAGCGAGCAATATCTTTGTGATCCTTATGAGATCTGTCGGGCAGATAAATTGGAGGCTGTTTTAAAAGCGTTTCCCACCCTTAAAATATGTGTTCCCCATCTGGGGTTTGACGAGAACCATGCCTATCGGACATTGATTGAAAAATACGACACCCTCTGGCTGGATACGGCCATGGTGCTGACGGATTATTTTCCCCAAGAGAACCGGTTGGGGCTTGAAACCTACCGCATGGACAGAATTATGTACGGGTCTGATTTTCCCAATATTCCCTATGCCTGGGACCGGGAACTTTTGTGGCTGAAAAATGCATCCCTGTCCTGGTCGGACCTTGAACAGATTCTGTACAAAAATGCGGAAACATTTTTTGATCCGCCATCCTTTGCATAGCCATCTTTTGCATAGACGTCCATATCACTTTAAAACCCAACACCATGAAAGGTATATCATGTTCGCAAAAACAGCCGATGAATTGAGAAAAATGATGATTAAACATCCAGGCACTTCCCCTTCCGTCTTCCTCATGGACGACTCTTTTGCCGCCTGGTGCTATGACAACAGGGGCCTTTTATGGCTCAAAGCTGCATTTAACAGGGATGCGGATCCGGAAGATTGCCAAAAATGGGGGATCAGCGCCCTGGAGTGGCGGACCAACGTGGCCATGGCCGTTTTGGCCCTATCCTAAGAAATGATTTTATGACCTCTTTTGGTTTTTCCAAAAGAGAGTCATATTCTACCGGTGGAATATTTCTTTTTCTAAAGAAGTATTTTTCCCCGGGGCAACTGCCGCAATCTCATGTGGCGGTCACTCCGGGGGGGGGGATTTTAGTTTTTAATCAGGCCTTGCGCTTTTTTCCGGGAAGAACAAGGTTCAGGAGAACACCCAGAATACCGGCAAGCCCAATGCCCTGAAGGGTGAATTCACCAGCTGAAAAGCTCATGCCGCCGATACCGAACACCAGGATCAGGGCAACGATGGAGAGGTTTCTGGCTTCCATAAGGTCCTCGCCGGATTTTACCAGCGTATTCAGGCCGATCACCATGATGGCACCGAACAAAAGCAGCATGATTCCCCCCATCACGGGAGCGGGGATGGTCTGGAGAAATGTCCCTACCTTGCCTATGAAGGCAAGGGCGATGGCCGTAATTGCGGCCCAGGTCATAATTCCCGGGTTGAAAACCCGGGTCAGGGCTACGGCTCCGGTTACCTCGGAATAGGTGGTGTTGGGCGGGCCACCTAACATGGAAGCCATGGTTGTTGCAATTCCGTCACCCATCATGGTTCTGTGGATTCCCGGGTCCTTGACATAATCCTTGCCGGTGATGGAACCAATGGCTAAGACATCGCCGAAATGCTCGATGGCAGGTGCTATTGCAATGGGAACGATGTAGATGATCGCCTGAAGATTCCACTCGGGAAAGGTGAAGTTGGGAAGAGCTAGCCAGGGCGCTTTTGCTATGGGAGAAAAATCCACAATGCCGAAAATCAACGAGGTGATATACCCTGCAATGATGCCGCAGAGAATGGGAATCAGCTTGAAGACCCCCTTACCCAGAAGAGAAACAAGAATTGTCGTGGCGAGGGCCACAAGGGATACGGTGAGGGCGGTACCTTCAGGAAATAGAACCACTGAGCCGTCCCCTGCTTTTCCCATGGCCATGTTAACGGCAACAGGGGCCAGTATAAGACCGATCACCATGATCACGGGACCGGTTACCACAGGGGGGAGGATATTGTTTAGCACTTCACTTCCCCGCCACTTTATCAGCAGGCTCAGCAGGATGTAAACCACCCCGGCGGCAGCCAGGCCGCACATGGTACCTGGAATTCCCCAGGTCTGTACCCCGTAGAAGATCGGGGGAAGAAATGCAAAGGAGGAGGCCAGAAATACCGGAACCTTACCTTTGGTGATGACCTGAAATATCAATGTTCCGAATCCGGCGGTAAAAAGAGCTACGTTGGGATCGAGTCCGGTTAGAAGGGGAACCAATACCAGTGCGCCGAAAGCCACAAACAGCATCTGGGCTCCCAGTAGCGCATCCTTGGGTCTGAAACTGTAATCCGTTGAAGATGGGTTGTGCATTTAAATAGACTCCTTAGTTTGAGATGAATTTTATTTTCTATCGAACCTCTCGTCCTTTTTTCTCATTTGTCAGGGGTATTCCGTGTCTTTATGATAGACAAAACGGCGTAATTTATCACACAATTTACGGCAGAATACAACCCATAGGATTCTATAGTAGAAAAGGCCGGTGCTTTTTTCCCGATTGTTTTGACAAGTTTGATGAAAACCCCTTATGATTATTCATCAATAATCATAAGGGGAATGGGAAATGTCCCAAAAACAGCTTTTGCAATTAATGCATTTTGCATTTTTCCTCCTTTTGCGATAAACTGCACAGATAAATTAGGATAATATAATATACTAAACAGCATCAGAGGATCTATGCCAGTACGATTCGGACTTGATTCAGCAATGAGTTATTTTAACATGTCCCTGGTCACAATCGGCCGGTTGATGTTGATCCCGGTAATACTGGCAGTATTTCTCGGCCTTTCCTGGGCCTCGGAAATCAAAGTGATATATCCTGACCGGGAGGCGATTGACGACAAGAGTACATATCCCTACGCCCTGCTTGAACTCGCACTTCAAAAAAGTCAAAAAGCCTATCGCCTGATTCCCAGCAGGCTGCCCATGACCGATGCAAGGGCCAGGGTGGAGTTGAGCCGAAAGCGGATCAGCATTGCCTGGTTCGGGACGTCGACAACATTTGAACATCAGTTTCGAACTCTCCGCTTCCCCATTACCCAGGGATTACTGGGGCACCGGCTTCTGGTGATACACAGGGATGATCATGAACAGTTTTCACGGATAAGAACCCTGGAAGATCTGAAAAAATTATCTGCCGGTCAGGGTATTGGCTGGGCCGACGTCGAAATTCTCAAGCATGCCGGCCTGAATGTGAAAACAGATATGGTGGATGACCTGTTTCTGATGATCAACAGGCATCAGATCATTGATTATTTCCCGTTGGGCGTCAATGAGATTTTCAATTTTGTGGCGAATAAAATATCACGATTTCCCCATTTGGCTGTGGAAAAAAATCTGGTGCTTGTTTATCCGTTTGATTTTTTCTTTTTCGTCAACATCGATAACAAACAACTGCACGACATTGTCTACCAGGGGCTTTTACAGGCTCATGCGGACGGCTCATTTGACCGATTGTTTACCTCCCATCCGGATCATTCAGGATTTTTAAATAAAGCAGAGCTGAAACGCCGCCATAAAATCAGTATTGACAATCCCGTCCTGAGTAAGGAAACTAATGATCTTTTAAAAAAATTTTCATATACAAGGTAGTGGGCATCTGTGTCACCAGCGTCAGCCGTTTCACCCATAGCGACGAAAGCGCGGCGGGCAAATTCATCTGCAGAGGTTTTTACAATCGGCACAGGGATCAAATTCTATTGGTCCGGTTGAGTGTATCTTCAATCTGTTGACTTGTCCGTTTTATGATATCAATCAATATTTAGGTTGCCAAGTGTACCTCTCCCATCCCACCAATCAAGCTTGGGATCATCTTCTGGATGTGAAATGCCGATCACGAGTACGGTTCTTACGCAATCAGGCCAGGTGAATAATTCTTTGTCTTGAAGAGCCATATCATCCGTAATGAATTCGTTGTCAGGAAGTCCCTCAACATCCTTAACAGTATTTATTCCCCCATAATCCACTATTTTATTATATATCATGTGAGAGGCCGATACTTTAAGCGCTTCCATACTTGCTATACCGGCAAGCGTTGCCCCGTTTTCAATTGCAGTGCTAATTATCCTGTCTTTCATCTCCATGAATCCAATCCTCGAATTGCCCCTTGTTTTGACCATATTTCCCTGGTGTTGGGCAAGAAAAGGTCTTCGAACAGCATATTCTAAAGCCTGCTTACTTAAATTTGCTAAGCAGGCCTTTCTCATTAAGAAATTCTACCACCCGGGTGGTTTCCCCGGCCCCCATGGTGCCGCCCAATGAAACAGCAACAGCACAGGCCTCCAATATTTCCTCAACCGTTGCACCGGATGCCAGAGCATGATCGGTCTGGAAGAGTACACAGGCCCGACAGCCATGAACAAGGGCACCTGTTAGGGCCATTAGCCGTTTGGTTTTCCCAGACAGCGCGCCGTCCTTATAGACCTCCATGGGCAATGCATCATATGCTTTTCCAACTTCAGGAAGGCATTTTCTGTAAAGATCCCACATGTTTTCCATCTGATCGTGAAGTTCCGACTGATGCTCCATTTTCCTCTCCTTTTATTTCGGGTTTGATTTTTAAGCAAAGTTACTATAAATAAATCGAATAGAAAAATGAAATAAATTGATTATAATAATGAAAATTCTAGATAGTTGGTGAATCATGCATATTCCCATAGATCTTTTAAACACCTTTGTGGTGGTGGCTGAAACAAGGAACTTTACACAGGCCGGCAAACGGATCCACAAATCCCAGTCCGCCGTCAGCATGCAGATCAAGCGCCTGACCGAAACCGTGGGAAAACCCCTGATCGAGATGGAGGGGAAAAAGGTGCGATTAAGCCCCATGGGAGCATTGGTGCTGGAACATGCCCAAAAAATTCTAAGCGTTCATGATGCTGCCGTGACAGCCATCAACAAGTCGGAGCTGAAAGGAAGGGTGAGGCTGGGTGGCCCGGAAGACTATTGTTCTCTTTTTGTCCCGCAGATCCTGGTGGGTTTTGCCCGGGATTATCCGGATATCCGGGTGGATGTGATCTGCCGCCCCACTGCCAAGCTCCATGGAGATCTGCTCCAGGGAAAACTCGACCTGGCCATTTGCACGGCACTGGATGTTGACGGGGAAAAAATCTTTCAGGAACCTGTTGTCTGGGTGACTCGTGACAAAACCGCAATGCTGGAAAAAGACTCCCTGCCGCTGGCGGTTTACAGCCATGGCTGCGTGTACCGGAAATGGGCCATGGAAGCACTGGAAAAAATCAATCGACCCTTCCATGTGGCGTATATGAGCCCCAGCATCTCAGGCATCCTGGCTGCGGTGCGGGCGGGCCTTGCCGTGGCACCGGTGGCGCTGAGTGTGGCAGGTGAGGATGTCCAAATAATCGGGCCTGAAGATGGA
>JAFLJU010000462.1 GCA_022712835.1 Desulfobacteraceae bacterium | reverse complement strand
GATAGGCCAGGTGTGTAAGCACAGTAATGTGTTCAGCTTACTGGTACTAATAGGTCGTGAGGCTTAGCCACTTCCTCCACAATTAAGTTTGAACGCTTTAATGCAGACATATTTAATAGCAAATATTTACAACAATAAATTAAATTAGTAGGATTTATGAAACACTGGGAAGTACTATCATTCTAAAGTTTCGGATCCGACCATCTTAATCTGGTCGTAATGGCAAAGAGGACACACCCGTTCCCATCTCGAACACGGAAGTTAAGCTCTTTAGCGTCGATGGTACTGCATGGGAGACTGTGTGGGAGAGTAGAACGCCGCCAGATTATTCTTCAAAAAGCCCTATCACGATAATCGTGGTAGGGCTTTTTGCGTTCATGGGTTCTAAAATTTCTGAATGCATATAATTGTATTTTGGCATATCCCTTCTGATTAAATTATATTTCCACCAAAGTTGATTTGTTTAATTACCTTTACAGGCATAAAAATTGTTGGTATTTTTTTTCAGAAATTATATTTTTATTAATCTGCTCGCATATCATTCAAATTTACATGATATGTTTTTTTGCTATCAATAATTGAAAGAAATACGGACAATTACTAATCTACTTGTTAGGGATCAAAACAATGAAAGAAAACGAACAAGGCACACAAGTTGAAATATCTGAAGATACCATAAATAAGTGGCAAAGCATTGTCGACATAGTGGCTGAACTGATTGGTATTCCTGCCGCACTTATTATGCGTCTTGTCGAATCTGATATAGAAGTTTTTATTTCAAGCCAAAGTGATGGTAATCCTTATCATCCTGGAGATCATGAGCATTTTACCGGATCAGGATTGTATTGCGAAACTGTGATAAATTCAAACGACAAGCTTCTGATTCCCAACGCACTTACTGATGACAAATGGAAAAACAATCCAGATATAAAACTTAATATGATATCATATTTGGGTTTCCCAATTCTTCTGCCAGACGGAAAACCATTTGGAACCATTTGTGTCCTTGACAATAAGGAGAATGCCTATTCTGAAATCTATGAAAATCTTATCAAGAATTTCCGTGAAATAATTCAGTCCCAGTTAGAACTCATATATATGAACAACATATTGGGAGAGAAAAACAAAAGTCTTTCGGATTATCTTGAAGAAATAAAAATACTTCGTGGCATTGTCCCAATATGTTCTTTCTGCAAAAAAATTAGAGATACTGATGGGAATTGGAGTGAAGTCGACGTCTACGTCTCAAAGCATTCAGAAGCACAATTCAGCCATAGCTTTTGCCCAGAATGCGGCAAATCTCACTATGGTGATTTCTTGGAACACTCCTAACAAAACCACTTATGTTCAGCGTTCAACTTTATTGTCTGACAAGATTAATCAAAGCCTTTTTCCCACATTTTTTTTATAATATATAAAAATTATGCAAGCCAGAAGCAGATTTCCTGCTATAGTCCTGCCTTTTGAGACTTCAAAAGATACCGCTAATTATCCATTAATTGTGAACTTTCACGATAATTTTTTCCACATTGATCAACACATGGAAATATTTTTTTTAGAGGGGGGCAGAACCTTAAAAGGTGGTTGGGAAATAATGAGGTTTATCACCCGAGTTCACATCGACGGGGCGGTTTGGTACCTTGATGTCGATTCATCAAATCCTGGGGCTGGAGCAGGTCCTAAGGGTTTGGCTGTTCGCCAATTAAAGTGGTACGTGAGCTGGGTTTGCCCGATTTTATAAAGGGGTCGTGAGACAGTTTGGTCCCTATCTTTCGTGGGCGCAGGCCCGATTTTATGATTTGGTTGAGGAGATCTGATCCTAGTACGAGAGGACCGGATTGGACCAACCAATGGTGTTCCAGTTGTTCCGCCAGGAGCATTGCTGGGTAGCTAAGTTGGGTATGGATAACCGCTGAAAGCATCTAAGCGGGAAGCCAACTTCAAGATTAGATATCCCATCTATTTATAGACTGAAGACCCCTTGAAGACTACAAGGTTGATAGGCCAGGTGTGTAAGCACAGTAATGTGTTCAGCTTACTGGTACTAATAGGTCGTGAGGCTTAGCCACTTCCTCCACAATTAAGTTTGAACGCTTTAATGCAGACATATTTAATAGCAAATTTACAACAACAAATTTTAGGATTTATGGAACATAAGAAGTAGCATCATTCAAAAGTTTCGGATCCGACCATCTTAATCTGGTGGTAATGGCAAAGAGGACACACCCGTTCCCATCTCGAACACGGAAGTTAAGCTCTTTAGCGTCGATGGTACTGCATGGGAGACTGTGTGGGAGAGTAGCACGCCGCCAGATTATTCTTCAAAAAGCCCTATCACGATATTCGTGGTAGGGCTTTTTGCGTTTGAGGGTTCTTTACAACCCTTGTCAGATGTCTTTGGGCTTTTGAGTCGGTTAATAAACTTCGCTCATAATCTGTTTAAATTTTATCCAACACTTTCCGAACCATCTGGGCCATGTCTGATTTCACAACGGGTTTCATTAAAAACCCT
>JAFLJU010000471.1 GCA_022712835.1 Desulfobacteraceae bacterium | reverse complement strand
AACTCTGTTTTCCTCTCTTTGCTCATCATTTTAATCTAAACTTCATTAACTCGGCAGCAATATATAGTACATTCAGCCAGCGCATGCCTGCCCACAGACCGCGTTATCAGCACTTGCTGTAGAATGACTACAGCAAGTGCTTATGCCTTGCTGTGAACAGGCATGCGCTGGCTGAATGTACTATATATTGCTGCCTGAATATAGTTTGAAATTCCCTGGAGTGTGGTCATTGATCTGATCAAATGGTTTTCTGTTTTTGATGCAATGATTGTTGACAGATGAATCTGGTGGGTTTCAATATTTGCCACAAATTTGGGGAGAAACCATACAAGGCCAGGGAGGATCAGTAAAATAAAAGGGAGCAAAGCGATGGCGATGGTCTGGATAGATAATATTTTTCTTAGGGGTCTGATTTTCATTTTTTATTCTAAGGTAACATACTGACCGTTTTTAATTTTGGTGATAAAGGTGGTGCGATCGGCATCACCAAATCGGTTGATCGTAATAACCTGCTGAAGACCCTGAAAGGATTTTTTCTGGATGATTGCCTCTTTTATGGTTTCGTCTTTTTTTTGTCTTGAAAGTGCTTCTATAATGACAAGTCCTGTATCATATCCGGCAAGGCCGGCAAAACCGGGTTCCCGCCCGAAGCGTTCATGAAATGTGTTTCGAAAATTCTGATATGGGGCTGAGGTATCATTGCGATCCAGAAATTGGGAAACATAAACCCCTTCGGCTGCAGTTCCTCCCAATTCAATAAAACGCTCGGTGGATGCCCATTCTGCCATGGCAATGGATAATTTCTGATCGAGTTTCCGGACTTGCTGGCAGATCAAAGCGGCATCCACGGCATTGGTGATTATTAAAAAAAGATCCGGATCTGATTCAAGCAATTCTTTAACAGGGCCATAAAAGGAAACATCACTGCCGGAGTGAAAAGAGGTGCTTTTCACTATGCTGCCGCCCAGGTTTTCAAATGTGGTTTTAAAGTGATTCAACCAGTCTTGGGTATAGGACTTGTTGCGTGAATCATAAATGACGACGGCCTTTCGTCGGCCCAGGTTATCAAATTGGTACAATGCGCTTTTTATGGCATAAGCATTGGTGCTGGAAATTACCCTAAGGAGGTGGTCGTCTTTGTTTGAAAGAGCGGTTGTGCTTGCCGTGGGGCTTACCATGTATATTTTGGAATCGTTGACAAGGGAAACCGTTGCCATGGCCATGCTGCTGGTCATGGGGCCGATGATGAGATCCACCTTGAGGTCTAATAGTTCTTTCACCATTCTTTGAGCCGTATCCGGGTTTTGTTGGTCATCCCTGACAATAAGCTCCAGGTTTCGCCCTTTAATGCCGCCCTGGGCATTTTTTTGGTCTATTGCCAGTATGACGCCGTTGCGGCCGGCAACCCCGAGATCAGCCACCCGGCCGGAAAGACCTGCAATAAATCCAATCCGTATGGGCTCTTCCCTGCCGCAGGAAGTAAACCCAAGTGCAAGACCGATGATCATCAGGCAAATAATCCATTTATTCAGATATCTTTTCATGTCTAGCACCCACTTTAAATATTGGAAAACATTGGAAAACATTGGAAAACATTGGTTTGAATTGACCACTTGGTTGTTTGTGTGACCTGAATTCTTTGTGGTCGTCCCGGCCATAAATACTTATATTTAAGTTGCTTTATCCGATAAGCAAACCCGTTGTAATTCCGGCTGTCGCTTTCCCCGCGTGTTTGTCCCAGCGTATTTGTGATAGCTAATTTGATTCCATTGGTAGTGGGACTCATTAAAACATAAATTAACAGAAAATACCACAAAATCCCCGATAACAAATCGTAACTTCAGGAAATCATGACATTTGGGATGTTCGCAAGGTTAGGAATAGATCAAAGGGAGATACAAGAAGGGCAGCAACAAGGCAAGAGCAATAAAAAAAGGCTGCCGGTTAGAAGGTTACCGGCAGCCCAAAAAAGAAAGAAGCTGATTCTTTAACTTTTAGTTTGGAACGATTAGCTGGGGAACATATTATCCTCAATGTCCACAGCCACTGAACTCGTATTCATCAAGGCGTCAAACCGGCCCAATGTGATGGGCAATTGGGTCTCCACATAAAATTGGAGAGATTTGATAATGCCCTGGTAAAAGGGGATGTCTTTTTTCTTCGCTTTTCCCAGTTTCTGGGCAGCGATGGTTGCTCTCCAGAGCAGCATCCATGCCATGGTGGTGTCTCCTGTGGCATCCTGGAAGGGAAGGGCATTGGCAAATGCGGCAAGTGCTTTTTCAGACATGGCGGTCTGGCCCATGTGAATCGCGACCTCGGCCAATTTGTTCATCACCTCTTCCACTTTGCCAGCCTGGGCGGCAAGTTCTGGAATTTCCTTGGCAGTCGCAACGGTTTTTTGCATTTCACCGAAAAGATCCATGATGGGCTTGCCTTTGTTCAGGCCCAATTTCCGGCCGAGAAGGTCCATGGCCTGGATACCGTTGGTTCCTTCATAAATCTGGGTGATCCGGCAGTCCCTGAGCAATTGTGCCATGGGATATTCTTCAATGAAACCATATCCGCCATATACCTGCATGCCATGGCTGCAAACCTCAAAGGCCCGGTCCGTGACATACCCCTTGGCAATGGGGGTTAAGACTTCCATGATGCCCTGGTATTTGTCCTTTTCCTCCTGGGTCGGTGCAACCACGGCCATGTCTGAACAATACATGGCATAATAGAGAAGGGATCGAATTCCTTCCACATTGACTTTCATCATCATGAGCTGACGCCTGACATCGGGGTGGCGGAGGATGGAGACGGACGGGGCATCTGGGTTCATGAACTGGGTAAGATCCTTGCCCTGAATCCTGTTTTTGGCATAGTCAAGGGCGTACATATAGGCGGTGGTGGCGCAGCCAAACCCCTGGAATCCCACCAACAACCTGGCGGCATTCATCATCAGGAACATGGCTTTCATTCCCTTGTTCTCTTCACCCAACAGGGTGCCGATACAATTTTGCTTGGAGCCCAGGGAAAGGGAACAGGTGCTGTTGCCGTGGATCCCCATCTTGTGCTCAATACCGGTGCAGATCACATCATTGAATTCTCCCGGGGTGCCGTCGGCATTTACCCTAAATTTTGGAACCAGAAACAGGGAAATCCCTTTGGTTCCTTCTGGGGCCCCTTCGATTCTTGCCAGAACCGGGTGAATAATGTTTTCGGTCAGGTCATGTTCCCCGCCGGAAATAAATATTTTTTCACCGGTAATGGAAAAGGTGCCATCCCCATTGGGAATCGCTTTAGTGGCCAATGCACCCACATCGGACCCCGCGCCTGGTTCGGTTAGGAGCATGGTGCCGGTCCATTTGCCAGTGTACATGTTTTTCAGGTAGATATCTTTTTGTTCCTGGGTACCGAAATGTTCCACCAGGTGACCGGCTCCCTGGGTGAGGCCCGGGTACATCATAAAGGGGTAGTTTGCCCCGTTGAAATACTCCGCAGCAGCGGAAGCCACTGTTTTGGGCATTCCCTGGCCGCCCCATTCCGGGTCTTCCGTGGGTGCCAGCCATTCTCCTTCATTGAACAAATCAAACACTCGTTTAAAGGAATCCGGTGTGGTAACCTTGCCATTTTCAAGGGTGCAGCCCTGTTCATCCCCTTCTTTGCTGGATGGAAGCAGTTCTTTCACCGCAAAATTTTTTGCTTCTGAAATGATCAGATCAATGGTCTTTTTATTGAAATCAGCAAACCCTTCATGGATTTTTGACAAGTTTTCTGCTTCAAGCTGCTCGTGCAGAACAAATTCTATATCTCTTCGATCGGAAATTACCTGTGCCATGTTAAAGTGTCCTCCTGGTGATTTTGTTGCTGTTGCAATATGGTTTGTTTATGTTTTTTTATGGGGGTTAAATGAATAATGCCTCATTTAAAAAATTATGATTAATGTAGAAATAATCTAAATCGTTCAAAGGCTAAAGTCTGCATTAATTAAGTCAATTAAAATAGTTATGCCTTATATAATATATTATTCACTTCTTATCTTATTCTAAATAAGAAAATGAATAACAATTCATTACATTAAATTTTTGAATAGTCAACGTTTATTTTTTACAAATACACCATGGTTTTGTATACCTTGGTTTATGGAAAAAATATTGATATCGGCCTGCCTTATGGGGGAGCTATGCCGGTATGACGGAAAACAAAAAAAACTGGATCATCATCTGATTCGAAAATGGGAAACACAAGGGCGGCTTGTGCCATTTTGTCCCGAGGTGGCGGGTGGATTAAAAATTCCACGACCCCCCGCACAAATTATTAACGGAGATGGTCTGGATGTGCTTGAAAACAAGGCAAGGGTTCAGACGTCCTCAGGAGAGGATGTTACCCAGGCCTTTGTTACCGGGGCATTGGTAGCTCTTGAGTTGACCCGGACCCATGGCATAAAAATAGCGATTTTAAAGGCAAAGAGTCCTTCCTGTGGATCGGATTGTATATATGATGGAACCTTTGAAAACAGATTGGTTCCGGGAATAGGGGTGACCACTGCTGTTTTTAGAGGAAATGGGGTGGATGTTTTTTCGGAATTAGAAATTCAAGAGGTCTCAATTAGGTTAAAACGAAATTTTTAACCTAATTTTTTTTGAAAACATAGATTTGTTCCATGCCGTTTGGAGATAAAAATTACTTGACCAGATCAACTTTTTTTGGTAATTCAGACTATTTAACTATATGTTTTTTTAGGAAGGATTGGAAGATGCTTGGATGCATTTTTCAGTATGATTTTAATTTAAGTATGGAGGATAGGATGAAAAAATTATTGTTGGTTTTAAGCATTTTTCTGGTGCTCTCTTTCGCGGTTTCTGCCGGTGCAAAGACAGTAAAGGTCGGATTGGATGCAGACCCGGTATCTCTTGACCCCCAGGTTCAGTTGTCCGGTGGGATGCTTCAGTACTCTCATTGGGTGTTTGACCCTCTGGTTCGCTGGACCCAGGAACTCACCTTTGAGCCCCGTCTGGCAACAAGATGGGAACGAACCGATGAACTGACCATGCGGTTTTACCTGAGAAAGGGCGTGAAATTTCACAGTGGAAACGCTTTTACTGCCAAGGATGTCAAATGGTCCTTTGATCGTATGAGAACCGCTGTGGACTTTAAAGCCCTTCTGGATCCCTTTGAGGGATGTACGATTGTGGATGACTACACCGTGGAATTTAAAACTAAAAAACCCTATGCCCTTCTTCTCAATATGGCCACCTATTTCTTTGCCATGGATTCTGAGTTTTATACCGGCACCGATGACAATGGTCAGCCCAAGGATACCATCTTGAAAATTGGTGAATCCTTTGCCCTGCACAATGAATCCGGAACTGGTCCTTTTTTTGTAACCAAGCGTGAGCAAGGGGTTGTTCTTGAAATGGAACGATTCAAAGACTATTGGGATACCAAAAGCCCCGGTAATGTGTCAAAACTTGTCATTGCCCCCATTAAAGAAAATGCCACCCGTGTGGCCGCCCTTCTTTCCGGCGATATCGATTTTATTTCTCCTGTTCCTCCCCAGGATTTTGCAAGAATTCACAAAGATGACAAAGTTAAACTGGTTACCATCTCAGGCGGCCGGATTATCACCTTTCAGATGAACCAGAACCGGGTTGAAGCATTAAAAGATGTCCGGGTTCGCCAGGCAATAGTTCACGCCATCAACAATGCCGGTATCGTTAAAAAAATAATGAAAGGAACAGCCACCGTTGCTGCCCAGCAGGGTCCCCGTGGCTATGCCGGTTATAAAACCGCTCTCAAACCCAGGTATGACCTGAAAAAAGCCAAGGCGCTTATGAAAGAAGCCGGCTACGAAAAAGGGTTTGAAATCACTATGATGGCCCCTAACAACCGATATGTGAATGATGCCAAGATTGCCGAGGCCACTGCCCAGATGCTGGGAAAAATTGGTATCAAGGTGAATCTGAAAACCATGCCCAAGGCCCAGTACTGGAATGAATTTGATGCCAGAGCCGCTGACATGATGATGATCGGATGGCATTCTGACACAGAAGACTCGGGTAACTTTTCCGAATTTTTGACCATGTGCCAGAACAAAGACACCGGATATGGCGCGTATAACAGCGGGTATTGTAATCCCAAGGTAGACGAGCTGACTATTGGCGCCCAGTCTGAAACCAATCTTGAAAAAAGAACCGCCATGCTCCAGGAAACTGAGCAGATTCTTTATGA
>JAFLJU010000563.1 GCA_022712835.1 Desulfobacteraceae bacterium | reverse complement strand
TTGCAATCATCTTTTTTGAGCCGGTCAAGAATCATGGGAATGGTAATTTCATCGGGAACCAGGTCGCCTTTATCAATATATTCTTTGGCTTTCATACCCAGTTCTGTTCCGCCCTTGATATTCTCACGGAAAATACCGCCGGATTCGATGTGGGCAATATTGTATTTATCTTTAAGCAGGGTGCCCTGGGTGCCTTTACCGCTTCCGTTTGGTCCGAAAAAAAGAATGTTCATTTTGACTCCTTATATGTGTTAAAAATAATGATTCGTCTGCACAAGTTTTCTACATATAAGAGTCGTTTTTGTTTGTCAAGGTTAAGCAGAGCACGTGAAGAAAATGGTATTATTAAATAAAGGTTATGGTCAGAAAATAATTTTAGATTTGTTCTTGAATGTGGGGGCGGATATTGTTATTACTAATACGTAAAATTATCCAAGGGAATTTCACTTTTTAATATTAAGCCGTAAGGGGGAAGTATGACGGAATTGATTGATGTCAGGGCGAGGGAAATAATTGATTCCAGAGGGAATCCAACGGTTGAAGTGGATGTGACCTTGGCCTGTGGTGCACAGGGGAGGGCTGCTGTCCCTTCTGGGGCCTCTACTGGTACCCGGGAAGCCTTGGAGCTTCGGGATAATGCGGACAATCGGTTCATGGGCAAGGGGGTTCTCAATGCCGTTGCCAATGTGAACGAGGTGATTGCCCCGGAAATCATTGGGTATGATGCCATGGATCAGGCCGGGCTTGACCGGACCATGCTGGACATTGACGGGACTGAAAATAAGTCCCGCCTGGGGGCAAATGCTATTTTGGGCGTTTCTATGGCTGCAGCAAGGGCTGCTGCTATTGCCTGTGATATTCCGTTGTACCAGCACATTGGCGGTATAAATGCACGGGTGCTTCCCATACCCATGATGAACATTATTAATGGGGGTGCCCATGCTCCCAATAATTTGGATATTCAAGAATTCATGATCCTTCCCTTTGGTGCGGCTTCCATAAGCGAGGCCATTCGGATGGGAGCAGAAACCTTTCATAATTTGGCTAAAATTCTCAAAGGAGAGGGGCTTAGTACTGCCGTTGGGGATGAAGGCGGGTTTGCCCCGAACCTGAAATCCAATGAAGAGGCTCTGGAGTATATCATCCATGCCATTGAGGCTGCCGGCTACAGGCCGGGTAAAGATATTGGTATTGCCCTTGATGCGGCGGCTTCCGAATTTTATCGAGATGGTAAATATCACTTCCAGTCAGAGGGCAAAGACCTGTCCGCAGTAGATATGATAGACTATTACGAAAGTCTTATCGAAAAATATCCGCTGTATTCCATTGAAGACGGCCTTGCAGAAAGCGACTGGGAAAGCTGGGAGCTCATGACACAGCGGCTGGGACATTCCACCCAGATTGTAGGGGATGATATTTTTGTGACCAACCCGGATATCTTTAAGGAAGGGATTGAAAGGGGCATTGGCAACTCAATTCTTATCAAGCTGAACCAGATCGGTACATTAACGGAAACCCTTGATACCATCCAGATGGCAAAGGATTCCGGATATACCACGGTGGTTTCCCACAGGTCCGGGGAAACCGAGGACTCTTTTATTGCAGATCTGGCAGTGGGGGTGAATGCTGGTCAGATTAAGACAGGATCCATGTCAAGAAGTGATCGGGTGGCAAAATATAATCAGCTGATCCGGATCGAGGAACAGCTGGGAGATGGTGCCTATTTTCCCGAAGCCCTTTTTTTATAGCTTTTTAGTTGTATTAATTTTGAAATAAATGAATAAAAAAATATCATTTTTTTTAGTTGCAGGGTTTTTGATCCTGTTGTCAGGTTTGGGTGAGGCCTTTGTTCCACAAACGCCTCACCTTTTACATTTGATGATAAAAAAGATTAAGCACCCTTATGGGCTTGAGATTTATCAGACCCGGAATGTCATGGTTTTAGCGAAGGGTGTTGAACCAGAGACAAAAATAGAGAGAAAGACGGTTGATCTGGATGAAAAACTGGTTTATGTTTTTCCGGATAAATTTCGTTCTGAAATTGTGTCTGAAGGTGTTTCGAGGTTTTATGTGGTGTCGGATTCACAATTTGTAAAGGTGGTGGATGGGGAGCTTGTTGCCTTAAAAAAATCACCCGTTGACTTTTATACAGATCCGCTTCTTCACAGAAATTATGAATCTCTTATCCAGCAATTAGGTCTTGCCGGTGTGAACACAGATAAGGTAAGCTTCCAACGGTTTGATAACAAGATTTGTTATCTCATCGGGCAGCCCCCCTTAAATCAAACAGAATCAAGTGGGCTTTGGATTGAAAAGACTAGTTTATTTCCGATTCGGTATGTGATTATAAAAAACGGATGGACGGTTGTCTACCATTATGATAACTGGCAGAAGGTCAGTAAAACTTGGTATCCTATGCAGACGACTATCTATGTGGACGGTCAGTTGTTTGCCAAGATTGATGTACGGCAGATTGAGCTTGTTTCCCAAGTTTCCCAGGCCTTGTTTGACGTGACCGGTATCCATAGCCGATATCCTGTTCCTGGTGCTTTGAGGGAAGGCGAACCTGGATCTGACCAAAAGATTGATGACCTTGAAAAGCAAATTGAAATATTTAAAAATTTATATGAATAATTTAAACAAGTGAGGGATTAATGGCTGAAAATACCAAATATATTTTTGTTACGGGTGGCGTATTATCATCTTTGGGAAAAGGGCTTGCATCTGCTGCCATTGGTATGCTTCTAGAGAGCCGGGGGCTGACCGTAACCATACAAAAGCTGGACCCTTACATTAATGTCGATCCCGGAACAATGAATCCCTTTCAACACGGAGAGGTGTTTGTAACCGATGACGGGGCAGAAACAGACCTTGATTTGGGTCATTATGAGCGTTTTACCCATGCCAAACTGGGTAAAAATAATAATTTTACCACGGGTAAAATTTATGATCAGGTGATTACCAAGGAGCGCAAAGGCGAATATCTTGGTGGAACGGTCCAGGTAATTCCCCATATTACCGATGAGATCAAAAAAAGCATTATGCTGGTTTCAGATAATACCGATGTGGTGATTGTTGAAATCGGCGGAACCATCGGCGATATAGAATCCTTGCCCTTTCTTGAAGCCATCCGGCAGTTTAAAACCGATGCCGGTTCATCCAATGTCATTTATATCCATTTGACCCTGGTCCCCTATATCAAGACCGCCTGTGAAGTGAAAACAAAACCCACCCAGCACAGTGTAAAAGAGTTGCGCAGTATTGGGATTCAACCGGATATTTTGTTGTGTCGGACGGAAAGCTATCTGTCCCAGGAAATCAAAAATAAGATTTCTTTATTCTGTAGTGTAGATCCGGATGCGGTTTTTACCGCAAAGGATGTGGACTGCATTTATGAAGTTCCTCTGGTTTACAACAAAGAAGGTCTTGGGGACAAAATATTAAAGAAATTGAATATCTGGGCAAGAGCCCCCCGCCTGGATGACTGGCGGGAGATGGTGGAAAAATATAAAAATCCGCGGTTTTCCGTCAACATTGCCATTGTGGGAAAATATGTTGATCTCACCGAAAGTTATAAAAGCTTGAATGAGGCACTTGCCCATGGCGGTATTTCAAATGATGCCCGGGTGAATCTTCATTATGTTGACTCCACTACCCTTACGGAAGAAAACCTTTCTCAGATGTTATCGAAAAGTGACGGTATTCTGGTTCCCGGCGGATTCGGGTCCCGGGGGATTGAGGGTAAGATTTTAGCTGCTAAATATGCCAGGGTTAATAAAGTGCCCTATTTTGGTATTTGCCTTGGGATGCACATGGCTGTGATTGAGGTGGCGCGTAGTCTGGCCGGTATGGAGGATGCCAATGGTGAAGAATTTGATTCGGATACCCCTTTTCCTGTGATCTATCTGATGAAAGAGTGGTATGACGAACAGACCAAACAGGTTGAAACCCGGGACGAGAGATCGGACAAGGGGGGTACTATGAGATTGGGAGCTTACCCCTGTGTCTTGAACAAAGATACCTTTGCCATGAAGGCTTATAAAACCGAAGATATTTCAGAACGTCATCGCCATAGATTTGAATTTAATAACGAATTTAAGGAACGTTTGATTGAGGCCGGGCTGATCATCAGCGGTACCTCTCCGGACCATGAATTGGTTGAAATTGTTGAGCTTGCAGATCATCCCTGGTATCTGGGATGCCAGTTTCATCCGGAGTTTAAATCAAAACCCAGCAATCCCCATCCGCTTTTCAAGGATTTTATCAAGGCCTCCTTGAAAAACGCTAAAAAATAAGTTGTTTTGATAAACGGTTTGTCTGTGGTTTCTGCCCGGACAAACCGTTTTTTTTTTATGGTATCTATGAAAAATGGGTGGGCCCCTTGTGTAAAATAAAAGAAAAGGACGTGACGATTCATATCATTGTTGAAGGGTTTGATACGGTATGGGGGGAGAGGATAAAGCAGATCCGGAATTTGGTTTTTTTGCTGGAACAAAAAATTGATCCCGCCCTTGACTTGGATGGACAGGATCCTTTTTCCCTTCATGTCGTCGCCGAAATACGAGGGCAATTTGTGGGGACCGGCCGAATCCTTGGCGATGGTCACATCGGAAGGCTTGCGGTTCTCAAATCTGTCAGGGGAAAAGGAATCGGTGAGAAATTAATTGTAAAACTTTTTGGTATTGCAAAACAAAAAGAGATGTCCCGGGTGTTTTTGGGTGCCCAGGAACATGCCGTGGGATTTTACGAAAAACTGGGGTTCCTAAAATATGGCTTCCCCTATGAAGAAGCTGGTATCCAGCATATTCACATGGAAAAAATGATTCATCTCGCTTGAAATAGTATTTTAACCAAAATAGTATATACACCATAACCCGATACCAGAGGGTGAATTTTAAAAAAAACACAGGATGCCGTAAAATGGAAAAATCTGTTGTTATTGCGTGTGGCGATATCAGGCTTGAGGGGTTGCTGAAAAAAAATTCTTCAGGAAAGGGTGTGGTGGTCACCCATCCTCACCCTTTTTATGGCGGGGATATGGACAACCCTGTGGTGGAAGAGATCGCCCGGAGTTTTTTTGAGAAAGGGTTTACGACACTCCGGTTTAATTTCAGAGGGACGGGTAAAAGTTCAGGAATGTTTGAGGATGGGTTGGGGGAACAGAATGACGTGAGGGCTGCCCTGGCATATTTGAAAGCCACAGGTGTTTTTATTATTTATCTTGCCGGATATTCTTTTGGGGCGCGAATAAATGCTTCGGTGGTATCTTCAGGGTGCGATTTGCAAGACCATATCATGGTGTCTCCGCCCCTGGGGTTTATGTCCTTTGATGAGGTTTTATCCATGCCTTGGACGGGTCTTATTGTCACGGGTGCAAATGATGACGTCGCACCCAGGGGCATGGTGAACTCTGCCAACCAGCGGTGGCAAATAAATCCGCAGTTTGAGGTGATCGAGG
>JAFLJU010000022.1 GCA_022712835.1 Desulfobacteraceae bacterium | reverse complement strand
AACACATGATAGACCCGGTATACATCTTCTGAAACAATTTTAAGCAGCTTTCCCTTGTTGGCCTCCATTCGGCCAATCCAATCGCTCAAGGTTTTGACATAGTGTACTCTGAAATTCTCTGCATTTAATAATTCAAACCCGGAAGCAGCTGAAAGGTCAACCAATTCCTGTTGCAACATCAGTTCTCCTCCTGGGAACATAAAGGTATCCAGAAATGAATTTTTGTATCCTTTTTTATGCCTGATATTTGTGGTGATGGTATGCTGGAGGAAAAGACCATCCTCCCGCAGACAATTATAGACTGATTGAAAAAACAATTTCATATTTAGTCGACCCACATGCTCGGACATTCCCACGCATGTTATTTTATCAAATTTTTCATTCCCCAGATCCCTGTAATTTAAAATATCGATCTGTATTTGATCTTCAAGCCCTTCCCTTTGGATCCATTTATCAGCATACTCTTTTTGTTCGCAACTTAAGGTAATCCCCGTCACCTGGACCTGGTAATTTTTTGCCGCATACACCGCAAAATTCCCCCAGCCACAACCAATATCCAACAGACAATCCCCTTGCTTTAACCTCAGTTTTTTACAGATTATTTCCATTTTTTCATTCTGGGCTTCTGACATGGAGGTATCTTGACTTGCATAATAACCACAGGTATAGCCCATGGTAGCCCCAAGAAACAATCGATAGAAACTACTGGGGACATCATAGTGGTGTTCGATATTTTGTTTTTCTTTTTCCCGATCCTTAACAAAATAATTGGAAACCCGGACAAAAATACTCTTTGGCTGATCCGTGTTTAATAATTTACTACAGACTATTTCATACAAATCCCGAATACTGCCGGACACATCAAAATAACCTTTGACATATGCTTCTCCCAGGGAAAACGCATTCGGCGATATCAATGCATTGAAAAACTTTGGATCCTTGATCAAAAGTTGATGCTGGATAGTCCCCGGACCGGTTGCATATTTTTTCCCATTTGAATCTACAATTTCAATGGGAATCATCTCCTGTTTAAGTGTTTGAACAAACTTTTTTAAAAAGAGTCCTTCTGTTCCTGGGAGTCGCATGGACAACTTAGCAAGGCCGGATTTCATGATACCTCCTTTGCTGGTTGAAAGAATATGAAAACAATACAACGAAATGAAATGAGTACAAAGAAATGATAACTTTAAAGCTATTATATAAAATAACAGGAAAAGATAAAGACTTAAGTTTAAAAATTTAAATTTTTCTTAACTTAAGTTTGAAAAATCGATTAATTTGATCCAATGGCCTTTAAAATCTGTTTCGCTTCTAAGAGGGCTTGGGAGATATTGTTTCTTTTTTTCGCAAGTTCAATCTGGATGGTCTCTTTTTTGACATACTTATATACAACCATCTTCTGTAATATGGTATCAATTGATTCCAAAGGTTTTGCAAGGTGGACCATTGAAAATGTAAGCGTCATGGAATTGGGTGTAATATCCAGGCGCTTTACCCCGGCCTGGATAGCAAATATTCGCAGCATTATTTTCAAAAGCATATTTTCCGCTTCCTTGGGCAATTTCCCGTACCGGTCCAACAATTCTTTTTTCATATCGGATATTTCTGCAACCTTTGTCAGCCGGGACAACCGCCGATACAGGGTCAAGCGTTGCTCCACCGATTCGATATACTGATCTGGAAACCCTGAGGACATACTGGCATTGATTTCCGGATCAAGGGGGTCTATGCTGTCTTCTCCTTTAAGATCATGGACGGCCTGGTCCAGCAGCTTTAAAAACATATCATACCCGACGGCTGCAATATGCCCGGATTGGGAAGCCCCGAGAGCGGTTCCTGCCCCTCTGATCTGTAAATCCTTCATGGCGATCTGAAATCCAGACCCCAAATCTTTATATTCCATTAACGCGGACAGCCTCTTTTGGGCATCCTTTGACAATTTTGATTCATCTGAGATAAACAGATACGCATAGGCCTGATTGTCTCCCCGGCCGATGCGCCCCCTTAACTGATAAATCTGGGAAAGTCCAAATCGTTCCGCCTTATTAATGATCATGGTGTTGGCGGAAGGAATATCAAGCCCTGATTCCACAATGGTCGTACAGACCAACACATTAATCTCTCGATTGATAAACTGGAACATGACCTTTTCCAACTCGGTCTCAGACAGCCTGCCGTGGGCAACCCCCACCTTTGAATGGGGAACAATTTTTTGTATCTCATCGGCAATTTTAAAAATACTTTTAATATTATTGTGGATGAAAAAAACTTGACCGTTCCGGGACAATTCCTTTTCCACGGAATCCTTTATGATCGAATCTTCATATTTTGAAATATAAGAAATGATGGGCTGGCGATCCGCAGGGGGGGTGCTGATGACAGAGATGTCTCTCATACCCGTCAAGGACAGGTGAAGGGTTCTGGGAATGGGGGTGGCGGTCAGGGCCAGCACATCCACGGTACTTCTCTTCTTTTTCAGGATCTCCTTGTGTTTGACACCAAACCGCTGCTCTTCATCCAGGACCAGCAACCCCAAAGACTTAAACTCCACATCCTTTTGCAGCAACCGATGGGTGCCGATGACGATATCCACAAGACCTGTATCCATCTTTTTTAAAATCTGAAGTTGTTCCTTGCGGCTTCTGAACCTGGACAGGCATTGAATTTCCACAGGATAATTCTTAAACCGATCCCTAAATGTGATCAGGTGCTGTTCGGCCAGGATAGTGGTGGGTACCACAACCGCCACCTGTTTTCCGTCATTTACCGCTTTAAAGGCGGCCCGGATGGCAACTTCTGTTTTCCCGTATCCCACATCCCCACAGACAAGCCTATCCATGGGCGTCTTGGATTCCATATCCAGGTGAACATCATCGATGGCCTTGAGCTGATCCCGGGTCTCTTCATAGGGAAAAGAAGCTTCAAAATCATTATAATAATTATCCGGCAGACTGAAGGCAAATCCATTGTTTACCTTGCGGCTTGCATACAGATCCAGCAAATCTGCGGCCAGTTTTTCCACTTCCTCTTTGGCCTTGGCCTTTGAATTCATCCAATTTTTAGAGCCAATTTTATCAAGAACCGGATTATAGCCATCCACCCCAATATATTTACCGATCATTTCGATTCGGTCTACGGGCAGATACAATTTATCATCATCCTGATATTCAATCAGAATAAAATCCTGGGAGATCCCGGCAATACTAAGGTTACACAAGCCTTCAAACCTTCCCACACCATGCTCCATATGGACAACGATATCGCCGTTCTTCAATTCTTCTGGCGCTATGAATTGTGTTTTTAAATCACGATGCTGGCTTTTTTGTCGACGGATTCTTTTTTTACCAAAAATCTCGTTTTCCGTCACAATGGCAAGATTTTTTTCCGGCAGGACAAACCCCGAAGAAAGATCTGAGATAATGTAATACACCCCGGAAGAAAGATTTTTTAACTGCTCAAAAGAGTCACAGAAAACGGGGGCAATTCCATAGGGGGCAAGCAGGGATGTCAGCCGTTTGGCCTGGACCTCCTGACTCATAACGCAAAAAACAACCAAATGATTACTCAAATGTTTCTCAAACCAATCCACCAGGGGTTTTAAGGGATTTTCATCAACACCCTGCCGTTTCAAACTGGTAGACAATTCCAAATTGTCCCCATAATCAAAAGAGAGAATCGAGGAATCTGCTTTGTCTGCCTCAAGCAGAATCTGTTTAAAGGCAATTTGCTTGTGTTGTTTTATATTGCCATTTACCTGGTTCCAGTTCAGGTAAATAGATTCAGGTTTCACGCAGAGTCTATTTTCAGCTGTCACTGCTTTGTAATTGTGCAGGGCCTGATTTTCAAACTCCATGGCTTTGTTTGCAAGATTTTCAGGAGAATCCAATAAAAATACAGATTGTTCGGACAAATAATCAAATAAGGTATCAAGGCGCTCATATACAATGGACAGCATACTTTCGATACCGGGAAACCTGCCAAATTCTCGAGTTTCCGTCACATACTCTCTAGTATGGTCGGCACTCAAGCCTGCCAGGTTACCTGCAGCCCTTAACCGTGCCAGAATATGGGGCACCTCCTCTTTGAAAATAATGGCTTCGGTGGCAGGCAATATAACGGTTTCATTTAATGCCTTAATCCTCCGCTGGGTAAAGGGTGAAAAATAGCGAATGGATTCTACTATATCTCCAAAAAATTCTATGCGGATGGGATTTTTTTCACCCGGCGAGAACAGGTCTAAGAGCCCCCCTCTAACGGAGTATTCCCCGGGGTCTTCCACCAGGGAAACCCTTGAGTAACCGCCAGCCTCAAGCTTTAAGATCAATTGATCGCGGTCAAGCTCCTCATTTACGATGACCAATTCTAAAAACTCATTAATACTTTCTTTTGGGATAAGTTGCTGTAGCAAGGTATCAATATAGGTGACCAGTAAATATTTTTTTTTCCCGGCTTCAAGGATTTTAGATAGAGCAGAAAGCCGCTTTATTGAGGTTTCTCTGTGATAAGACAGCGATTTAAAAGGAAGAATATTATATCCAGGAAAATAGAGAATTTTCTCCTTTTCTTGGGACATATAAAAAGACAGATCGTCGATAAACCCCAGGGCTTGTTTTTGATCCGGCAGTATCACCACAAGGGGTGTTGTTTGTGAAGCAAATAATTTTGCAGCAAGATAGGCTTTATGAGACCCATCTCCCCCTATGGTGACAATGCTATTTTTACTCTTATTAATTGTGTGAATTATTGAACCTGTCATCTTTACCTGATTGCAAATTTACCTGATTGCAAATTAATCTGATTGCAAATTTACCACTTAAACCCTATAAAAAATCATTGCCCTGATTTAATGGAAGTTTTCAAAAGAATCAAGTAATAAATCCGGCTCACCCTTAAATATCTACTTGAACTTGTTGGCCAGATCGTTGTCAATCACATAAATACAGGTCTCATTTGCACCCTGCTGGGTGTAACCGAACTTGGAAGACAGATTGTCCATCAAAAAGGTCACATCTTTTTTAATTCTCTTGTCATGGGTCTTAAATTTGTCTGTATCAAAATCCTTGATGGCATTTCTAAAATTTTCATTGTCGATAAAGGGTTCCAATACTTTCTTTTTCAGATTATGGACATAACGTTCGTACAAGGATAGAAACAGCCTTGTTTCAAGGATATCTTTCCCATCAATCATGATTTCATGGGACAAGGTTCTGGTGGTGTATTCCTTTAATACATCTAATCTGATGTCCTCTCTGCGTTTTTTATCCATATTTTCTGACAGCAACCTGTTTTCAATACTTTCAAGAAAGACTTCCGTCACATGGATCTCTTCCTTTGTAAATATACAATTCACCACTGAATCCAACTCGTTTGTGACAGCGGAAATATAATTTTTAATATCCTTGGCAATCTGATCTTCATTGTAATAATAGAGGGCTTCTTTCACCTGCTGTAAAATACCATAATCATACATGCGTAAAAGAGAGGATAAAAAACCCTGGGGAATTATTTTTTTGGGTTGATCATCCAGTGTTTTAAAAAAAGTACACAGATCAGGCATATTGATTAATCGATCTTCCTTGGCATATTTAGAATAAAACTGGTCAAATATTTTAATAGAGTCTCTTCCCGACCAGCCTTCTTTTCCATATATTTCCGATTCTGAAATTATTTTTTTCAACATATTCTTATCCAGGGCTTTGACATCCTCATCATCCAGCCATTTGGGAATATTTCCCGAAAAAATTTCCATTTTAAGCAACATGAGCCGTTCATCACAATAATTTTTATATTTATCCGGCGTTTTAATCCATTCTTCCAGTGCCAAGGATTTTTTACCAATCCTTGTACAGATGATAATTCTTGCAAAATTTTCCAATACCATGGGAAGAAAACTACCTTCAACATGCCGGCCGAATATGTTCAAATATATTTTAACCTCTGTTTGAACATCCAACACATAAGGAATGTCAATATACTGAATCCGATCATCAAAGGAGGGAAAATCACGTATGTTTCGTTTGTCTTCAGGATTCATCAAGGCAAAAAACAATGAATTTACCTGTTCTTCGACATTTTCAACCTTGTGAACCCCTTCTGAGATAATATTATGAAGTTCAACCATTCTGTCGACATTATGGGCTTTTATGTCCATGAGGGCATAAATACCGTTGTTGATCCTGGCAAAATTGGACCCGATATAGTTGATCACATTGCTGTCTTGGAACAGGGCATTTATTCTATTTTGTAACATCTCATTGGAGATAACATTCTGTTGCAGAGGCTGATCCCCTGGATTAAATACCGAAATCCCGGTGCCTATCCGCCGGTTAAAATGATAGGGCCTTGCATAGAGCATTTTGAACACTTCTGTGGGATTTCCCAACCGCTCCATCAACGAATGATAGATGGAGGAACAAATGGTGCAAACCTCCTCTTTGAATACCCATTCATACTCTTTTTCCGTAAACAATCGCCACTTAAATTCATCGTTTTTTATAAGTTCGTCCAGCACACTTCGCCGCTGCTCCTTTGGAATCACCAGAAACGGATTGTCATGGGAGATACAGGGAATCTCGATGTAATCCCGATCATTGCCCCCAAGTGAAAGTTCTTCGGGCTTGATCCCCATGGCGGCACCCTTTTCAGTTTCAACATATTGAATTAATTTTTCAAAGGTTGACAAGGTCATCATGGATTTGTCCTTGTCTTGTAGTTTTTTGATATTCAAGCGCCAGACCACCTCGTAGCGAAGTCCTTCTTCGGTATTGGCATATTTTTCAAATTTTTTTAACAAGTTATTTAAAAAAGTGCTTTTCCCACAGCCATGGGGTCCGTAAAAGATATAGATGCGATTTTGCTGGGCACCATGGCGCAAATATTCCATCTGCTTCATGAACCGATTGGCAAAAAGCATATCCGGAAAATAAGGATTGGCCGAATCTTCAACAAAAAGTCTTGTGCAGTCATAATTTGTAAACTTTAATTTTTCAAGATCGCCGCTGATAGATTCATCCGGTTCATCCACGTAACTTTTGATCATGTCATGAAAGGACTGAAATATATTTCGCAAAATTTGAGACGGATTGGCATTGAGAACATTTAAAAATTCTTGAAATGCAATTGGTTTCAGTCGCTGATAATCGGTTATATTCTTATTCAGCAATTCAAGGGCCTGGTCCACGGATTCTGTTGAAGATGATTGTTTTTCCATAATAGACTATAGCTCCCGCTTATGCAGTTTACGATTTTCCATCACATAGCGCATTCTCTTCCATTCTATCTTTTTGGGTTCCTGGGTTTTGGGGGTCGGCCCCGATGGATCCCAGAAATTGGAATAATTGGTCGACTTCTTATCCTCTGCCAAAGGTTCACTGGTATCCAAATGAACAGGGCCACCCCAAAGGTATTCTATACCGATCATGGTATTTTCAAGAAAATCACGTTTCAGAGGTTTTTCTTCAAACAAATGGTTTAAAGAAAGAACTCCTTTGACACTATTTTCCTTGTCCACCCGAATCTCCGGCGGATGGTAAAGGGTGTCGATGACCATCTGTTTGTAATCTTCTGCTCGTTTAGATTTTATATAATATTCCCAGGACACGCGTTCTTGGTTAAATCGTTTACCCGATACAAATAAATGATGTTTGGTTAAAAACTCCTGGTCTATATAGCGATTTATAAAAGTAAAATCGTTCATGTTTTCCCTGATTTTGAAAATATAAGGGCCACCTGATTTTTTTTGAGTATTGTATTTTTGTTTTTTAATTTCATCCTTCTGGAAATAATAGTCAAAGGAGTAACATCCCTTATCCTCCATCTCTTCAATATGTTGGAAAAGCCTCATACCTAAGGCATAAGGATTTAATCCAACCTTTGGCATGGCAGTGACGCTGGCATTAATCTTGGCAAAATCAGCTTCATGCCCACATATTCTGTCATCGCGCATGAACATGTATTCGTGCCAATAACTGGCCCACCCTTCGTTCATTATTTTCGTTCGTATCTGGGGTTGAAAATACAATGAGGTGTTCCTGACAATTTGGATAATAGTCTTCATCCATTTATTTTCATCCAATTTTAAAAACGGGGAATGTTGGATAATATATTCCATCACATCAAGCTCATCACGGGTATCTGATGCCTTGGCTTGTCTGTAGAGTTCTTCAAATTCCGGATATTTGGCGATGATCGACTCAAAAAAATCTATTTTTGTTTCCCGACTCTCATTGTACCGGGTAATCTCTTTGAGATAGGTATGATGGGAAACCCCTTTCAGCTGCTGTAAAAAAACATCAAAATAGTAATCCACTTTATCGACCTGCCCCCCATTGGCCGGGGGTTGATTTTCCTTGGAAATAATATGATTTATTTCCCGATAATAACCCACCAGGTTATCAATCCCCCGGGAAAATTCAATTACATAATCCACCAACCGTCCCTTTTCAGAACGTAAGTTTGCAATCAGGCGTTTATCGGCCAGTGCTTGCCCTGTGAGATCAACATCCCAGGTGTTTTTATAAAACAGATTGTTCTGAAAAAAATCGATATGCCCCAGAACATGGTAAAAAATCATGACATTGAGCCAATCCGGGTTGTTGTCATTATAAAAGGAAATGGCTGGCCGCGTGTTGATGACGGTTTCGTAAGGGTTGGAGGGGTAAGCCTCATACATGCCCTTGCCGGACAATACCCTTACGTCATGAACCCAATAGTCATACAGGGTGGGGATCATAATCTTTGGACTCAGATCAATCATATCCCGGTTGGTAACAATATATTCAAGGGTCTCGTTATCAAAGCACAAGCCCGCATCCCGGGCGCGAACCTTGCATTCTTCCATAATACCTTTGACATGTTGACTCACAAGTTCCATAGATACCTGCCTTTTTGGTTTACACAACCCAATCACTTTAAAAAATAAAATCGGTTGCGACAAGCGTTAGGAAATTAAATTTTTAATGCCCTGGATAATTCTTGAATCATCCACATTTTCACCCATCACATCCAGCTTGATAAACGCTTTGTTTTTGTCCAGTATGCCAGAAGACCTCAAGTACTTTTCAACTTCCGTCTGCTTACCACCCACATAGGAGTGCTCCACAATGGTGATACCGATCCTTGCCACATATGACATCATCCGTTCAATTTCAGCAAGGGTCTGGGTGCCTTCCTTGTCCCAGTCGTCACCATCCGTGCCATGGAAGACATAAATATTATAGTCCCGGGCCAGATTCTCTCTTTCCACGATATCATTCACCAATTTAAATGCGGTGAAAACTTTGGTGCCGCCAGCCACCTTATAAGAATGATATTTATAAAAATCGGCAACTTCTTTGGCATCTGTATCATGGAGGATAAATCGTGTTTCCACCTGTTTATCATATTGATACATGAGCCAGGAATAGAGCATTACATGCTGGGAAACCACGGTCTGGGTGACATTACCCCCCATAGACCCGGAATAATCCCTTAGAAAAAACACCAATGCCTGGGATTCAAAATCCTTTTCCCTGGATAAAATCCTGTATATCAGGTCCTGGGGAGAAATCAGAAACTGGGTCGTATCTATATTAGATATATCCGGAACCCGACCCAGCATGATATTGGTTTGTACGATTTTTTTAAGGGTGGCTTTTTTATCTAAAAACTGTCCTGTCCCTTTATTTTTATCCGTAAGATCGTAAACATACTTGACCAGGCTTCTTTTTTTCCCTTTGTCCTTTAAATTGGGGAGCTGGAAATCCTGGGATAAAACCTTACCCAGTTCATAGGCGTTGGCTTCAAATTCATGTTCGCCGCCTTCTCCTTCTCCAGGGCCTTCTCCGGACCCTTCTCCCTCTCCTTCACCTTCTTCGGGTCGGACCGGTTGTTCACCGATGATATCGCCTTCTTCTCCTTCTCCAGTCCCCCCGGTGGGTTCCCCTTCCCCCTGTTCCTGGTCAAGAATGATCTCATCATGAACAAATTTTTCCTCAACCGTGGTCGGCACCACAATGATCTTTTCCTTGCCGCCGGAACCCGGCTTTACAATTTGTCCTATTCGAATTTTCCGTTTGAATCCGTCTTTTTCTCTTTGTCTGTCTCGTTCAAGGAGTTCATCAAGTGTGGTCATGATAGGGTCTCCCCATTAATTTTTTATTGGCTCTTTGCCCGGCTATTCACTTAATTATTCACCTAATTATTTACCCAATTATTTATCATCTTCCTGGCTGCAAAAATACTCAATAGTCTTCTGGGCACAAGTGGGGCAATACCCAAGTTTTTCGTTCATGGTAAAAATCATTCGGTCATAGAGCTTTTGATTTTCTTCATTCGTCCTATTGGCCAAAGCCCCGATCAAAGAACCTGCCCCTGCGATATCCGATTTTAATCTCACATCGGTAATGGCCTTGACCAGATCCAAATTGTCCATGAAATCATAATTCGCATCCACGGACAATTTTTGTCCGTATATCTTTCGGATGGAATTTCTAAAAGAAGCTCGCTGTTCTTCAGTTTTCAACCCCAGCCTCTCTTCAACATTTTTAATATAGCGTTCGTCGATTTTTAAAGCCCTCAACTCGCCGGTCTGGGGATCCTTGTATTTCCACATGAGATCTGGTCCCAGGTGCTCGGCATCAATGCCGATAATCATGTTCACATAATTCATGACATCTTTTTTAATGGCCAGGGGTTCATCCATGTAGGCATTGAATATTTCAGTCATGATGCGTTCCCGGTAAAGTCCCCGGGCCGTATGA
>JAFLJU010000524.1 GCA_022712835.1 Desulfobacteraceae bacterium | reverse complement strand
CCCCGGGATCCGGAAGCGGTGTTTGACGCCATTTACAATCTGCACAAACGACTCACCGGTGATGTCCGGTTTGTCATGGAAAGCCTGACCGGCATGCAGGATCTCTGGGAAGGGGAAGAACATATTTTAAAGTTTTATTCCCATTCCTGCCCTAAACTCTATGAAATGGACACCATTGCCTATTGGATTATTGAAAAAAAAGCCCATTCCAGCAAACTCAAAGCCCATATCAACCAGGTGGCCCAGGTGGCCATTGACCTTTCCATGGACCAGGGCCGGTCAAAAATAAAGATTCTCAAGGCGGAGAAAAGATCTCCCAAGGCCCTGGGATTGTCATTTTCATACACCTGTGACAAAGGAGATCTGCTTTTAGATGGAGGTCGAAAGGAAAGTCAACACTACAACCTGGGATCTGCCATCAAAACCTTCCGGCAAAAACAAGGCATGTCACAAAAAGAGCTATCCCATCTTTCGGGGGTTACCCCCAGTAATATTTCCCAGATTGAAAGCAATCAGGTTTCCCCGTCTTTACCAGTGTTGTATCGGATTTCAGAGATGCTTTCCGTGGATGTTGGCTCCTTTTTCAAGGGGGTTCAGGCCCGTGAAAAAACGGTTTTTCACCGGGAAGAGGCCACCCCTATGAAGGGCGCTGACCTGGATAATGACAGCATCGTGATCATCCAGTTGACCCCTCCGGATTTAAATGGACCGGTGGACAGCTTCCTTGTCAAAATTTTACCCGGGAAAAAACTTTCCTCCCATTTTTTCACCCACAAGGGAGAAGAGATGGGCTACCTTGTGTCAGGGGCCCTCACCGCAGTTTATGAGAACCAGTCCCATGAATTAAATCCCGGGGATACCATTTATCTGAAAACCATTCTCCCGGAAAAATGGTGTAATACCGGCAGTGAAACCGCCGTGCTGCATTGGTTAAAGATCAGATAGATTTCCAAAAGCACAGGGTCCCTCTTCACACAGGACCCTATGCCCTTGGACAAGAACGTTCCTTAAGAATTGAGTATTTTTTTCGCACTCTCGTTGTTCACATCCGTCACATGGGGAATGCCGGTTTCCACGGCGGTTTCCCTGTTGCCGGAAAAAATTTCATGCCGGGTGATCTCATTTAAGGAGAACTTCCTGGCACCGGCCATGAGCTGCTGTAGCCCGCAACCCAACTTGTCTGCCAGGGTGTAAAAGCCGATGGCGCCATAGGGGATATTTTTCATTTCATCTTTACCGATCTTATCCGCCAGGCTGTGGTAGCCGGCAAAAATTTCATCGGCTGTTTTCCCGACCTGGAGAACATTCTTGGGCAATTCATTCCAGTTGCCGTTGACCGCGGCCCTTCTTTCCGGATAAATGGCCCCTTCAATGTTGGCACCCAGGAATCCGGGAATCATGATGCCCCGGCCCATGCAGATGAGTTTGGTATAGGGAGCGCCCAGGGCAAGCCCTTTGAAAATATGATCTTCCAGGGCAAACCCGCCGGCAAAGGACATATCCACCACATTTTTTCCCTTGGCAGACAGGATACTGGCATATTCGTGGGCCTTGGCATGGAGGTTGATGGAGGGAACCCCCCAGCTTTGCATCATATTCCAGGGACTCATGCCGGTACCACCGCCGGAACCGTCAATGGTCAGCAGATCCAGCTCGGCGTCCGTGGCAAATTTTATGGCCATGGCCAGTTCTTCCATTCCGTAAGAACCGGTTTTCAATGTGATTCTCTCAAACCCGATCCCCCGAAGGTATTCCACGCTGTTCATGAAATCTTCCTGGACATGGGTGACGGTGGGCAGGTTTGTGCTCCCTAAACGGCTGTGCCGGGCAAAGGATTTGATGGCGCCCTGTTCAAACCCCTGCTGAACTTCGGGTAGAGAGGGGTCCGGATCCACCACATATCCCCTCTTTTTCAGGAACTGGGCATACTCCAGGCTTCTGACCTGGATTTCGCCGCCGATATTTTTGGCCCCCTGTCCCCACTTAAGTTCAATAATACACTTGTCCCCATATTTATCCACCACATATTCCGCCACCCCGTTGCGTGTATCCTCAACATTGAGCTGAACAATAATGGCCCCATACCCATCAAAATATCTTAAATAGGTTTCAATTCTGCGATCCAGTTCCGGTGCGCTCTTGATCTTGCCCTGTTTGGTTTCACCGCCGGCGATCTCGGAATTTTTGTCCACCCCCACCACATTTTCTCCGATTACAACCGGAATACCGAGGAGGGCCCCGCCAATGGCAAAAGAATCCCAATATTTTTCCGCAATTAAGGTAGACCCCAGGGCGCCGGTCATCAATGGCATGCGAATTTTTGTCTTCCGGCGTTTTCCAAATTCAGTCTCAAGGCTGACATTGGGAAAAATGCAATCGTCTGCACTGGAGGTCAGGTTTCCTGAAAGACCCTGGGCGCCATAGGCATACCCCTGGATTCTCAGGGAATTGTAAGAAACTCCGACATGAGTGGTATTATTGGCCCCGGCGGTAACAAGACCGAAACTTCTGGGATACAGAAGTTTCCGGCCCACCATGCTGGATAGCCAGGTTTCACATTTGCCCTTGCAATCGGCTCTGCACAAGGTACACAAGCTCGATTCACAGGCATTTCCACGATTTTTTGTTCCAAGGGCATCATTTAAACTCGAAAATCTCATTTCCATGGGTGCTTCTCTCCTTTCATATGGTTGTCAACTTCTCCAAGATATATCCCACAAGAGAATCCCTTTTATGGCTCCTTCAAAACGCAAAAAGGCATCTTCCCGTAAATCATACCGGAATAGACACCTTTGTCCGTCTCGTTAATTTATCTACACGCCATTGTATAGATAAATTAAATCATGAAGAAAATTATCCTGGATATTCTTTATTGTCAACTAATTATATTGAGAAAAATAATTAACACTTAATTTATTGCCAAATAAAATTTTAAATTCATGGGATAAACATAAATAAAATTAAGCAAAATTAAATAAAAACCGCTTGATCAAAAGGTATACCCCATGGAAAAATGAAAGCTGCCGCTACTTTCATTTGGCTGAGGATCTAGTTTCCATCCATACAAAAAACCAATGGGACCTATGGGGGTCATATATCTGAGCCCGAGACCAACGGAATCACGAAATCCATTAGAGTCCGTTTTCCCCTGGGTTTTCCCTATAGATCCGGTATCGTAGAAGGCGGTGGCTTCAAAGTTAAGTCCCAGGTCATACCGTGCTTCAATGCTGCCCAGGATGGCTTCTCGCCCCCCAACAGCCTTACCGGCCGAATCATAGGCCAGAAGATTTTCGCCAAAGCCCCGGACACTTGCGGTCCCTCCGAGGAAAAACAATTGGTCATCCGCCACACGGCTGTTATTCCCATAAGGCTGGATAAATCCGTAATACCCCCTCATGGCGATTACCAGAGGCTCAAACAGGGTATAATAGTACCGGATATCCAGCCTAAATTTAATATAATCATCCACATCGTTATCAACTCCCTGGGAAACATCCACATTGAAAAGGGAAAGATTGCCTTTCCTGGGCCGGACATAGGAATCCGTGGTCTGGTAAACAAGCCCGGGACTTGCCATCACAATATGCCGCGGCTCAAAGTCATCCACCTCATCCGGGGTTAATTCACGATCCTGTGTGAGATATTGATTTCTAAATTCATACTTCAAGCCAAAGTTTAAGGTCAGCTCCTTAGACAAAAACTGTCGGGAAAAATCCTGGGAGACCCCCTGGGATTCTGTACCATAATCTTTATTAAATTCTTCCTGTTTTTCACCAAAAAGCCGGGTGCTGGAACGGATCCGGCTATACAAAAACCTAGGTTCCAACAAGGTCATATTTGCCTTATACCCGATCTGGCTGATCTCTCCTGTCAATTGAAGATCCAGATTTTGACCCAGAAAATTGTGATCCCCCACCGTTGAATTAAAGTAAAAATGCCGTTCCGTATCATACCCGGTACCTATTTCAAAAAAATAAGGTTTTTTCTCCTCCACCTCAACAATGATATCCACCTCTGGTGCTTTGGTTTTCAGACCGATTGTTCTAAAGCGAGCGGAGTCAATCGCATTGACATTCATCATATTCCGCCGACTCTCCAGCAGTTTTGCCAGGGATAGAGAATCCCCAGGCTCAAGTTCCATCTCATTTTCAAGGATGGATTCTTTTGTCCTGAAATTGCCCGTGTAGTAAATCTGACCGACCCTGACATGGGGGCCCTGGTCAATGGTATGGGTCAGATTCACCAGGGATTTGTCCGGACTTAAGTTTGTGGTGGTGTTCACCTGGATATTGGGATACCCCATTTCTGAAATTTTTTGTTTCAGACGGGTTTGATCCTCCTGGATCATATACTCCCGATAGACCTGCCCCGGGGCAAGGGAAATCAAACCCATGGCAATTTCAATTGAAAAAACGGATAACCCATCAAATTGAACTTGGTCAACCCTTGTTTGGACGCCTTCATCAATGACAAGGGCAATCGCCACCTGTTTGAAAGCGTCTTTGTCTGTATCCGGTGCCGCCAAAACCTGAATATGCTTTTTAACCCGGGTCTGGGTGTACCCCTGCTTCAGGTAGAGGGATCGAATGGCATTCATGTCCTGGGTCAAGACTTTGGGGACATATACCCCTCGGTTCCCCAAGCTTGGCTCCCGGGTCAGCAGACTCTTAGAAATTTCCTGTTCAGTGATGGCCTGATTTCCCGAGATTTGGATGCTTGCGACACGGTATTCATCTCCTTCATGGATGGCAAGGGTGACCTGTTTCATAAAGGGCTTTGGGGGAACTGTCTCTTTTACCTCTCGGTCAATACTTGTATCGGGATATCCCTGCATCGCATATTTTTTCTTCATGTTGCGGACACTTTTTCTCAGGGCGAAATCATTCTTATTGCCGTCCTTAAACAGGGTCATCTCTTTGTTCAGGGTATAATCATAAAACCGTTCATTTCCTTCAAAGACAATCTTATATTGGGGGCCTTCTTGAACATGAAACAGCACATTCACCTGTTTTTGTGCCAGAATAACTTCTGCGCTAACTATGACATCGGCAAACCCTTTGTTCCGATAAAAAGCAACAAAATTTTTAACATCCTCGTCCAGATCCTTCTGGATAAATCGGCTGGCGCTGCCAAACAGAATAGAGGATTTCCAGGTTTTGGTTCTTAATTTCAGACGGGATGAAGAGAACCTATCATTCCCCTTGATCTGCACCTGATTCACCTGGAGAAACTGAGTCTTGTCAATGTGGACCGACAGCACATAGTTTCCATCGGCCTCATCTTTTTGGGCGGACAGGACAACTTTGGGATCAATAAATCCCTGTTTTTTAAACAGGTTGATCACCCGTTCCTGCTGCTCCCCAAGGCGCTCTTCCTGAAAGGCTTCTCCGGTAAAAAAGGTCATGGCATTTAACACCTCTGTATTAAATACGGGAAAGGCCTTGTAAATTTTAATATCCTTAATCCGCCCGTAGGGAACCAGCTCAAACCGAAGCTGAATGCCCTGGGAGGTTTTTACCGGGTCCGGCACATGGATGGATTTAAACAGGTTTGAATCCGATAGTCGGTCAATGGCCTGCTCCATTCGATCGATTGCATACACATCCTTAATGGATAACTGGATCAAATTTTTTGCGATGGTCTCAAAGAGACCGGTTTCCCCTGTTACCCCGAGAATCTGAATCTCAATTTGACAAATCGTCTGCCCATGGTTTTCACCACGGGTTTTGCCAACCCCGGACCCAACCAGACAAAAAACAAAGATAACAAGCCAAACGCCTATAATAGTTAACCGATTCATCTGAATTCCAATCTATATTTGAGTTCACCACCAAAATTTCCACCCGTATCCTGGTATCCGCTCATCAATAATTTTTCAAGCAATTTATAGTCGGTGGTCACCCGGTAAACCGTCTCTCCGTTTCTGACGTCCACACCGTATTTAACCGTCATCTGCCGGGACAGATCCGTGCCAACGGTTACATTTACCCGACTGGAACCGGTTCCTAGGTCATTTGTATTGATCTCCAGATGATCCAATCCAGTGGAATCCTTCAAGCTTTTCTGGAGGGAATCGGCCACCATCCCCGCCAGGATGCCCTGGGCGAAAGACTGCCCCCCGCTGTCTGCCTGCCGAAGCTCCCGGGTGGTCTTGCCAAAGGCGATCAATGAAAGGATATCGGCATCCGGTTCACTAGGACTTGAAGAAAGATGGAACTCAAGATTATCCGGCACACCTGAAACTGCCAAGGTGATGGCCCAGTCCCGAATTTGTGTTTCCCCTTCAATATCAAGGGTAGGTTCGATGGCATAGGGATTTAAAAAGTCAATCACCCCCTTTTTTACCTCAAACTGTGCCCGCTGAAAATTAATATGACCGGAATCTACCTGGGCACGTCCTGCCAGCAAAGGCGTGGCCCCCGTCCCCTTAATTGTCAAATCAGGGCTGATTTCCAGATAGGCCAGGTTATTGTCCACCAGCATTGGCTCCCGGCGGCTGATATTAACATTCAGCCCGATATTTTTCAAAAAATCAGGCGGCTTTTTATCAGTGAGGGGTGAAACTTTCCGTGTCCGCTGGGTGGCCGTTGAAATAAGATCCAGTTCAATGTCTTTATAGTATCGGCCCTCTAGCAAAACGACCTCTCCTTTCAGTTGCGATGCCCCATCGGTTCCGGATAATTTCAACCCGCAGTTAAGACTTATGTCCATCAAATCCGGGATGGAAAGATTCAGCTGGTGGGCGTTGAGTTCCAGATCCATGGTGTTAACCGCCCTGGCGTTCAACCCCAGGCTACCCCCAAGATCAAACCGCCCCTGGCCCAGATTGCCCTTCACCCCCAAAATTTCAATTTTATCAGGCACCAGCTTGATACGCCCTGCAACTTCCGTAAAATCCTGCTCGATCTGGCCCATGGAAATGCCCAATCCATCAAACAAAACCTCCCCCTGTACTGCTGGCGCCGCAATGGTACCCCCAAGGGAAGCGCTCACCCGGATCAGGCCCGTGGCAGATTCAATTCCCTCGACCAGGGAATTGATAATTTCCAAAGGAATTTCTCCCTGACCTTTAAAGTCAAGTCCCCTGTCAAGCCCCCCCTGACCTTTGACCGTGAAACTGCCTTTTTCCAATAGCCCTATCCGGGTGGAAGGAAGATATAGCATCCCGTTTTCAAAGGTTACCCCTGCGTCATTGATCTTAAGAAAAGCTTTATCCCCATAGGTGATGTCTATTTTTGAAAAATCAGCCGATGCCCGCATCCGGTCAAGGGCATCGGCCTGACCTTCTGCCCGGACCTTGCCGGTAATCGCTCCTGAAAGCTGTGGCTGACCCGCAAGTTTGAAGTAAGGAGCAAGGGAAAGCCCCGCCATATCAAGGCCTACTGAAAACACACTAGTGTCCAGATCATAGGTTCCTTCCAAGGAAGGCCCCAGGTTCCCCTTGACCGTTAGCTTCCGATTGTTCACTTCAACCAGAAAATCCATGACCCCTTGTTTTTCCTTTAGAATGACAAGGTCCAGAATACCAATTTCCCCTTTTACCCTAGGATCCTGAAAACTGCCCCGGGCTGCTACGTTCAAAACCACTCGCCCCTTTTCCACCCCGGCTTTTTCAACCAGATTTAAACAAGTCAGATCAAAATTTTTAGAATCCAAATGGAGGTGAAAGGATTGATCCATGGGAGACACTTGTCCTTTAATGCTCACCAAGGCACCCGGACAAACCTGAATCTCCATTTTGGCAATCTCCAGAATCCGATTTTCAAACAAAATCTTTGAAGAGATGTGGTCAATGGTCTGCCCTCCCCCCACCAGAGTATTGCCATCAATTGTCAAACCACCAGACAGATTCGAAAGTGTTCCCTTTACCTGGCCGTTAATGGAAAAATGACCGGTCAGGTCCGAAAAAAAATCTTCCAACAAAACAGAATTCCCCTTCAAAGAAAGCTGAAATTTAGGGTCCGTGACCGGCATGAGTTCGGCATCCAGAATAGTGGCCCGGCAAGCCCCGGTTATCATAGAGTTACCATGGGAAATCTGAAAGGTTTCAATATCCAGTACCCCGTTGGAAAAGCCCATCTTGGCAGTGATATCTTTGATCCGTGCCTGGTTATAAGAGAAATCTTGCCCCCCAATTTCAGCAGTTACAACCGAGCCATTAAGACCGGCCGTCAACCGAAGATCTCCCAAAAAAAACTCATTGAATCCCAGATGTGAACCCAGAGCGGTCAAGGAAACAATGGGAGATGAAAAAGAGCCGTCAATATCGACCGTTGCCTGGACAGATCCTTTTCCCTTCAAACCGGTAATACTGTCCAGTCTCCCGATATCATCGGCCCCCAGATCAAGCTTACCCGATACGGCCATGTCAGAAATATTCAACTGACCATGACCCGCCAGAGAAATCCCCGGCCCTGTCAATCGGACCGACTGGATACTGGCAATCTGTTTATCAAGGCCCATCTCCAAAGACAGGCTGGCGTCCACTGCCTCCGCGATTCCCCCCGCGATTTTCCCCGCGATTCCACCGACCTTAAGTCCTGTGACCATCAATTGTGCTGTGAGATCGGCCTTTATTCTTCGAGGATCAATGCCTGTCCCCCCCATATTTATCCGGGTGGTTAACCGGCCTTGTACCCCCGCCTTTCCCGGCAGGGCGGACAATTGCGTTTCCGCGATTGTGGCCTCTAGGCTATAGGCAATCTGATTTAGATCAAAGGGTTTGCTAAATCCTTTGGGAAACCCATGGCCAAGATCGATTGTTCCTGTCAGGGCCAGGTTTCCCATCTTGGATGCCCCCTGTGATAAAATCGAAACCAGTCGGTCTTTCATCTTCCATTGGAGATTGACATCCCGGAAGGTTTCGGCCTTAAACCCTAGGGCGTCACAATGGATATTGCCCGTCACCTCCGGATTATCAATGGTTCCCATAACGGACAGGTCAAGGGTTACATCCCCATTAAGGACTGGGCTTCCCCCCCCGGCAACCCGGGCAAGAGATTCCAGCCCCATCTTCGATTCCAGGGTAATATCAAGGAAAGGAAGGTGGAACACGTCTTGAATACTTCCCTTAAGCGTCAGGTCAAGCCCGTCAGCCACAGCCTGGACAAGAATACCGGACACCCTGCCATCCCCGAACTCCGCCTGGATATGGGAAGAATTTAACAGCATGGGTTTACCCCGCCTGGTAATCTTCCCGGCTTCAAACCCCGCCCGAAGCTGACCCTGTTCTTCCAAAAGATTTACATCAGACATCAGGATATTCACGCCTGAAACCAAAAGGCTCAGATCCTTTTCAGGCATCGCAAATGAAATACTGCCCTTTTTTAAAATAAAATCATCAATCAAAATATTGAAGGGGAGCCCTCCCGGGGAATCCCCCACTGCCTGGGAAGGTCCCTGGACAAAAGCCAATAAAAGATCCAGGGAGCCGTCTTCCAATACCTGAACAGATAGCTCCGGTGCCACAATAAAAACTGACGATAAATGGATCTGGCCCGCCAACAGCCGTGTCCAGGACAAATTAACCCCCAGGGATTTCACACGGATCAGCTCTTGATTTTCCGGTCCCTGGAGGTGAAACCCCTCAATGTCAACGCGACCGGAAAAGAGATTGATTCCCAATTTTTCAACGGAAAGATGGCCGGGAATTTTGTCATCCACAAGGGTTAAAAGATAATTTTGAAAATACCCGCTCCCCAGAAAAAAGTGAATGCCAAAGACAGCCACCAACAGAAAGCTGCAGACACTCCCGGTAAGAAATCTAATTTTTTTTCCAGGATTTAACAAAAAACACCTCTCATTTCCATTTAATTTCTACTCCCCTGTTTTTTCAAATCGTCCTCCCCGGGCCGGGAAACGAAGGGGCTTCACCTGTCGTTTCTGCCGAAACCAGTTCAGGGCTATTTGGATTTTTTCCATACCCACAAGTTTTAGGACCAGCTTTTTTTTCCCGGGAAAATCCATCAATATCACCCCAAAAAGTATGGTCAAAAGTCCCTGGCCCGGTAGGAATAAAAGAGCAGTTCCCACCAGAAGAACCAGCGCCCCCAGAAGATTTTTCACTCCCCATATCACCCATCGGACCCCCATGGATCTGCGCTTTTCCGGTGGGTGATAAGATGCCAAAAAAAAATCCTCTGGAATCCGGCACACCATCCAGGGTAGTGCCAAAATGCTCAGCAAGAAGAAAAAGGCTGAAAGCCCAGACAAAATGGAGATACTCGCCCGGTATTCTTTAAGTATGTTCAGTAATGCTTCCACACCCAAGCATTTTGCCAGAAAAGCTCCCGCTTTAAAAGGAAAGAAACCAATCCAGGTCCCCCCTCCTTTGGCCATTTGGTTTAAGCACTTGTAATAATATGGATTTTAAGAATAATTTTATTTACCGGCTCCAATTTAAAAAAAAACACAGGTAATGTTCAGCAAGGATTGCTGTCTTTTCAGTGTTGACTTTGTAAAATAAATTGATTAGGGGTAAGTCACTTGGAATAATGCTGATCCGCCTGGCCCAAGAAAAAGGTCAACAGGAAGGAAATTTCGCAGTTACGGATTATTTTATGCACGAATATATCCATGCTTTTATTGCCGCCGTTATGACCGCAACCCTTGTCACCCTGACTGTCATGGTGGCAACAGCCCAGCGGGGCAGTCGTTTTCATAACCGTCATCAACAAGCAGCCATTATGGGACTCCGGTTTGTCCTGGAGGGGTATAAATCGTTCATAACCGATAAGGTAAATTCACTATGAAGACGGATAAAACACCTGATAAAGACAAGAAACTAATAATTGAAAAACAGATGCACTGGGCGCTGGAAAGGACTCGTCTGGCCAAGGAAAGAACTTTTGCCGCATGGCTCAGGACAGGTCTTGCCTCAGCCATCGCTGGTCTGGGAGTGGTCAAACTTCTGCCCGGACTTAGGCCGGAATGGCTGGGCAAGTCCATCGGCCTTCTGCTTGTATTTTCCAGTGCCCTTGTATTTATTCTGGGATTCAGGACCTACTATATAACACTCAAAAAGCTTGAAAAAGAAGGTTTTAAAGGTCTGCCAGCAAAAACCATGGGGACACTGGCCTTTTGTTTTCTCCTGGTCGCAATCCTGGCCTTTGTGATTATTCTGATGCATTAAAAAAAGCAGTCAACTAAATTATAACCTTCTGGGCATCTCTGCCTATTTAGTTCAAAAATTATATTTTATCTAAGAACACAAAGAAGGCAGAAGAAAACAAAATAGAATTGAAAGACGCTATCGCCATTGGGATTGGTGGTATGGTTGGTGGCAGTATTTTTGCAGTGTTGGGCCTGGCATAGACCGGAATATGCCCCCCCGCAACAAAGGGTCCGAGACCGGTTAACCCAATCCCACACCGCAAAAAAATCTGTTCTGCCCTACTGGCATTTTCCGATACGTTTGCCTTCCATAATAGTGGTGGCAGTCATGTTGCCAGCCTGGGTTACCATATTAACTATAATGGTACCTTTAAAGCTATTACCAGCATAGGTAATTCGTCCAGAGCTGTCCATTGTCTGGCCTTCTTGAGTACATTTCATTTTCCAAGAAATAGTGTTTCCGACCTCTTTGACCTCTTTGATTTCGCAGTCCTGATTAGAGGTTTCGTCTTTTATAATCAAATCTTCTTCGGTCATACACTCAGTGGTTGTCTGGGGAGGAAGGGTTAGTGGCATTCCAGCCATTTCAACTTTACTGATAATTTCATATTCCCCTGGATTAAAATCTACTGCCCAGGAAACAGCAGAAAGTAAAAATATAGCGCATATCAAAACACTGCTCATTACAGTTTTTTTAAGCATAATTTATCATTTCCTTTTTTAAATTAGTTAATTTTATATCAATGGTGATTGCTGTTCTGTTAATTGTTTTCATTCTTATCAATTCCTCTTTCTGCTAAATTTGTTCATCCGAATTGATCAAACAGATCACCAGCAGTCTCTTCAATTAGCTCTTTTAGTTCAAGATTTATAACCCAATTTTTAGGGAGAATATCAAAACCATACAATGCACCCAAAATATTCCCTGTAATGGAACCAGTCGAATCACTATCGCCTGAATGATTAACTGAAAGCAAAACTCCTTTTTTAAAATCATTGCCCGCAACTAATGCACAATAAATGCTGATAGCCAAAGCTTCTTCTGCCACCCATCCACCTCCAATATCTTCTATGACACCAGGTCCAGGGGGTGCTTTACCCATCATCTCCATAGCTTTATCAATTGCCTGCAATGTCTCCTTATTATTTTTCTTATTTTTCAAAACCCTTATGGATTCATTAATTGCATCCGGAAGAGAGTCACCTGAAAAGATCATGGAAATTAAAGCAGCCAAAGTTCCGGAACTCAAATATCCAGTAGGATGACCGTGTGTGATTGCCGCACATTCACAACCTATTTGAAATGCTTTTTCAGCATCATTATAGGCGAGTCCGACGGGTGCTATTCTCATGACACCACCGCAATCTTTGCTGTCGTTAATAGGACTCTCAATAGTGCCCATCCTTCCAGATTTCAAAGCAGACAAACAGCTATTCCCTGGCGCTCTTAATGAAAAAAGTTCTTTATAGCCTGTTAATACACCATCCACGATTGAACAGGTCCCATGGTTTTGAATAAGATCACCTTGAAGATTTGTTTCTTGGGTATATAGCCATCTTAAGAGAGCATGATAAACAGCAGATATGACCCCATCGTCTCCCTGATATTCTTTTCTTACTTTTGATAGAATCAAACCTTCAGCTGTGAATAAAGTCATTTGAGTATCATCGGTAATGGCACCTTTTCGACCATATTCTTCTGAATAATCTGTCAAACCTTGATCTCCGCGAGTGGATCTGATCTGATCAATCGACATGAATTCAATTGGTGCCCCCAATGAATCTCCAATTGCTCCACCAATTATACAACCTTTGAAATGTTCAATTTTTCTCTTGTTTATCATTAACAACCTTATTTCTTTTAAAACGGTGTAAACACTTCTTTCCCGTCCCTGGCGTCAAATAAAATCGGGGAAACGTTCCGTCCCCCCGCGATATCATGAAATCCTCTGGTATGATCTATTTTATTTTTACCTGAATTGCACTCTGAATATAGCCCTATATTAGATTGATTCTTTCCTATACATTTTCTAATTTCAGCCCGTTTCTCTTCAGATAGATACATGAAGTGTCTCCCATTTCAGATTATGGCGAATATGTAACTGAGTTTATTATTGGTATATTACACTTGAGGGAAGAGATTTCAAGGATTATTGAATTGTAGTGAACAATGTTTTTTGATAATCCATATAGCACTACAGCGACAGTTGGACACCTAACCTTTTAGCTATAGCAATTTGTTTTTTTCTGTGACTATGGTGCGCAATACGGTTATGTTTTATGGTGTATTTGATAATTTCTAATGCGCCTTTTC
>JAFLJU010000419.1 GCA_022712835.1 Desulfobacteraceae bacterium | reverse complement strand
CATTTCTTATACGCGAGTCATCAACTCATGTATTTTTTTGATATGTGCAGGTCTAGTACCGCAACATCCACCGACAACCATAGCCCCTTCCTGAAGCCATTCACCGGCATATTTAGCATAGGATGCCGGATCAAGATCATCCCGAAGGCTTAGCAAACCATCTGATTGTTCTGCTCCATCAAGCTTCCAGTCGATTGGTATGGGATGAAATGTATTGGCATATCCGCCAATTCGCTGATTCGTTCCTGCCGCCAATTGAGGAATGGCCTTTGTGACACTTACCGGGGCAGAGCAATTAACCAAAAATCCTGATACCGGCAAATCTGAGAGCGTCGAAATAGCATGGGCAATCGTCTCCCCGCTTCGCAGTCGACCCGAACAATCTTCATGAAGTGTCCATGATACCCACACCGGCTTCCCCGTCTTTAAAGTCCCTTCTACAGCTGCCCTGCCTTCAGCAGCACTTGACATGGTTTCACATAAAAAAAGATCAACAAAGGGAGCAAGCAGGCTTGCCTGTTCTTGATAGCAGAGGGTAATTTCTTCTTTCGGCCCCACCCTGTCGGGTCTGAAACTACCCCTCAACGGCGGTAATGATCCGGCCACGAAAATAGGTCGATCTGTTATCTCGCACGCTCTGCGAGCAATAATACAGGCTTTTTCATTAAGTTCGGCAAATCTGTTTTCAATTCCAATTTTGGCCAGATCTTCTCGAATCAGGCCGTAGGTATTGGTGGTAATGATATCAGCCCCTGCTCTTATATAATCTTGATGGATTTGACCTACTACATCCGGGGCCACGAGCAAACCATTGGCAGACCAGATCGATTTAGAAAGCGGGACTCCCCGAAATTGCAACTCCCGCCCCATACCCCCATCAAGCAATACAGGCCTGTCAGGCAGAATAGGCGTGGGGTATGTACAACTCTTCTTGACTATTTCCCGATCACTATCGTCTTTCATGAGTCAACCCTTGAAAATATAGTTATTTAGTTCAGGTACAAACCAAAATTTTTTATCTGCGGTCCTAACTAATATTCAAGTTATCTAAAATATATATTAATAAAAAGCAACATTCCTCTCATCCCATTTACATCGAAGTGTCGATTATTCAAAAATCTTTTCGTCAATTGCCTCGGCTTCGGCAGCATCTGCTTCCATATCCCGGATCTTACCCTGGCCTTTATCCTGCCAGTATTGCTTGTACCATTCGTTGGCAATGATCACGGACATGACCTCGTTGGTGCCGGTCCAGATGGAGGCAAGTCTTAAGTCTCTTACGATCCGTTCCACCGGATAGATATTGGTGTATCCAATGCCGCCCATGACCTGCATGGCATTGTTCGCGGCTTTCTGGCAGGACTCGGTAACAAATTTTTTGGTTTGGGAAACCAGGCGCCGGATCTGTTTGTCATTGATTCGTTCATCCACCGCCCTGGCTGTCGCATAGATCATGGCACGGGAAGCATCCAGGAGTGTGACAGCTTCGGCCACCTGGAAGGAGACGCCCTGGAACTGGGCCACGGGCTGACCGAATGCCTTTCTTTTTGAGGTGTAGCCCGTGGCCACATCAATTGCCGGGGCAGCAGCCCCAATGGTCATGGCCGCTGTCCCCAGGCGCTCGGGGATCATCATGGTGTTAAAAATTTTCACCCCTCGGTTCAGTTCTCCAAGCAGGTTTTCCCTGGGAACGCGTACATCCTCAAACACCAGCCTTGCGGCCCCGCCCCCCCGGCAGCCCATAAGGCCATACAGGTATTCACTTTTAACCCCCTGGGTCTTGTCCACAATAAAGCAGGAGATGCCCTCATGGGGCTTGGCATCGGGGTCGGTCCTGGCATAGACCAGAAAATAATCAGCCCCTTCTCCGCCGACGATGAATCGTTTTTGACCGTTTAACACAAAATGATCCCCACAGTCAGTGGCTGTGGTGGTGGTGCCGAAAAAATCAGACCCGCCCCGGGGCTCGGTCAGGCATTCGGCGGCAAAGATGTCGCCGGCCAAAAGGGGTTTGACATATTTTTCCTTCTGGGCATCATTGCCGTGGAGAATAATGGCATCGCAGACCAGTTCCGCCCCCACGCCAAAGGTGCAGGCAAAAATATAACCCAGCATTCCCACCTCTTCCATTACCATGCAGGTGGAAACCCAGTCCATTCCCCTGCCCCCCCATTTTTTGGGATAGCGGCATCCCATGAGATTGCGTTTTCCGGCTTCCCGGAGAAATTCTTTTGGAAACTGGATTTTATCGGCATCCATGTCCAGTATCATTTTCCGTGGAATTGATTTTACAAAATCCCGGGTTTCGTCCCGAAGTTTTTTCTGCTCTTCATTTAAAAGATAATCAAACATATGGGGGTTCCTTATTAGTTTTTAAATTGTTGTCTGAGTTTGTATTTCATCACCTTCCCACTGGGGGTGTGTGGCAATTCAGATATAAAATGAAAGTTTCTGGGAATTTTGAATTTGGCCAGGCGCTGGGCCAAAAATGTGGATAAATCTTCGGCGGTCAACTGGGTATCCTTGTCCGGAACAATCACTGCATGGACAGTCTCCCCCCAGTCGGCATGGGCGGCTCCGATGACGGCTGCCTCGCTGATGCCCGGGTATTCCATGATCCTGTCCTCCACTTCCTTGGAATACACATTTTCTCCGCCGGTGACAATCATGTCCTTGATGCGGTCCACGATAAAAAGATATCCGGTCTCATCGATGCAGGCCATGTCACCGGTTTTGTACCAGCCGTCCATAAAGGCTTCCAGGCTAGCTTCCGGGTTGTTCAGGTAGGCCTGCATCATCGAATCTGCCTTGAGCCATATTTCCCCGGTTTCCCCGGGGGATGCCGGTGTTGTATCGTCTTTCATCACCTTCATCTTCGCACCGGGAAGGGGTTTGTTGCCGATGGAACCTGCGTGTTCCCTGTGGTCCTCCGGGGTGAGTATCGTCCCGGTGGGACCGGATTCCGTCATGCCGTAGACCTGGAAAAACCGGTCCGATCCATAGCTTTTAACCAGTTTTTTTACCGTTTCAGGGGCAATGGGGCCGCCGCCGTATATCCATGCCTTCATGGACGACAGGTCAAAATCTGCAAAATGGGGGATCACCTGGAGGGGCATAAGATAGGAAATGGGGGCTCCAAAATAAGCAGTGCACTGCCGTTTCTCAATGGCTTCAAGAAAATGCAGGGGATGGTATTCCCGGATGATAACAGCGGCGCCGCCCACAGTGGTGATACCCATGAACCAGTTATTCAGGGGAGAGGAATGCCAGATAGGCATGGCAATGAGCATCCGGTCATTTTCATCAAGGTTGATACCTTTGGCCCCGGTGATCCCGGCGGATACAACACTTTTATGGGTGTGAAGACATCCCTTGGGATTGCCGGTGGTGCCGCTGGTATAAAGGATCTGGGCCAAATCTTCTGCCTCAATGGAGATAGGGGTAAAAACCGGTGCCCCTGTCATGGCATCCCCTATAAAATCAATTCCCTCCGCCCGGGTATCCATGCTTAATTTTTGTATCTCCTGTCCCAGACCTGCGGCAACCTCATTGAGGCTGCCGTCGAACAAAAAAAGCCGGGCCCGGCTGTCTTCAAGGATATAATCCACCTCAGGGGCCGTGAGTTTGTGGTTGACCGGGACCACGATTCCTCCGGCCTTTAAAACACCGAAAAAGGAAAAGACAAAATCAAAGCTGTTCTGACCCATGATGGCCACGGGATCCCCTTTTTTTATCCCAAGGGCCTGGAAGCAGGCCGCTGCCTGTTCGCTTTTATCTCTGACCTCCTGAAAGGTAAATTCTGTTTCCATGTCACACAGGGCAAGTTTGTCCGGGTGATGCTCAGCATTGGTATCAACAAGTTTTACGATCGTCATTTTTTCCCCTCTTGGTCTGGGTCGTTTGTTTGCTGTTTCAATTGAGTGATGCGGTTGATAAGTTTTTGCCGGGTCGCCAGAATATCCTGTTCCAGAAGTTCCAACTCTTTTTTCCGGTCCTGGAGTTGTTTTAATTTGGCATCCCCGTACTCAAGGCTTTTTTCAATCTGCTGGCGTTCGTCCGGGTCGGCATTGGCCATTCCGATCATCTCGGCAATTTCCTCCAGGCTGAATCCAAACCGTTTCCCCCGGAGGATCAGTTTGAGCCTTGCCTTGTTCCGGGGGGTATACACCCGCTGGTTGCCGGTGGTCCGACTGGGCTGGATCAGACCTTTTTCCTCGTAAAACCGGATGGTCCGGGTGCTGATGTCCAGTTGGTCTGCGATCTGGGAAATGGTCCACCTCTCCTTGTCCTTCTCTTTTCGGCCAACTTGTTTTTCTCGATTCATTGGTTCTCCTGAAATACACTTCGTAGTTAACGTTAACGTAAACCGTAATTAATGTCCTGTCAATAAAAAAAACAGTGTTTGGCCTTTCCGGCACAGAACCCTGCCAAAAGTTTTCCAAAATCGGATCATTTCCCGGCTTAATCAGAATCAAGATATTGAATTTTCAAACAATACCTGGTAAAGGTAAGTTTTGACTTTTTAGGGGATTGCTTTGAATATGCACTATGAAGGAATGATCATCCGCCCGCCCAGCGAGGCAAACAGTATTTTACTGCAGGTCACCCTGGGCTGTTCCCATAACAAATGCACCTTTTGCCCCACCTTCCGGCAAAAGAGATTCAACATCAAAAAAGATGAGATTATTTTTAAGGATATTGAATTTGCCAGAACCAATTGCCGTCGACAAAATCGCGTGTTTCTCTGCGATGGGGATGTCATGATTATCCCCCAGAAACGACTGGTTCCCATCCTTAAACGAATTAAAGAACGCCTGCCCTGGGTGGAACGGGTCGGACTCTATGCCAACACCAAGGGCATCGGTATGAAAACCGATGACCAGCTTGAAGAATTAAAAGCCCTGGGAGTGGACATAGCTTACATGGGTCTTGAGTCCGGGGATGACACCGTACTCAAGGATGTCTGCAAAGGGGCCAATGCTGAAAAGATGATCAAAATGGGCAGACGGGTCAAAGCCGCGGGGATCAAATTGTCGGTCACTGTCCTGGTGGGACTTGGGGGCAGGGAGCGATCCATGATCCATGCCCGGGAAACAGGCCGGGTGTTGTCGGCCATGGATCCTGACTTTATCGGGGCATTGAGCCTGATGCTGGTTCCCGGAACCGAACTGAACGACCAATATGAACGAGGGGATTTTGTCCTCATCAGCCCGGAAGAGATGCTGGCCGAGCTGGGGCAGATGATTGCCGCAACCCATCTCACCGACGGGCTTTTCCATGCAAATCATGCGTCCAATTATTTGCCCATCCGGGCCAGACTGCCCCGGGAAAAAGAGAAAACACTGGAATTGATATCACAGGCACTCAAGGGAAACATAAAATTAAAACCCGAATCCATGAGAGCATTGTAACACCCAAATAAATTTACAGGAGAAAACTAAGATGGCAGATGCCAGAGAAACCCTTGACCAATTAACCATCAACACCATTCGAACCCTTTGCATGGACGCTGTTCAAAAAGCCAATTCCGGCCATCCCGGTGCCCCCATGGGACTTGCACCGGCTGCCTATGTGCTGTTCAAACGATTTTTGAAACACAATCCCAAAAACCCCTCCTGGATTGACCGGGACCGGTTTGTCCTGTCCGGAGGCCACGCGTCGTCCCTGCTTTACAGCCTCTTATATTTATTCGGGTATGGGCTGGAACTTGAGGATTTGAAAAACTTCAGACAGTGGGGATCCAGAACACCAGGACATCCCGAATACGGGTGCACTCCCGGGGTCGAAACCACCACAGGCCCCCTAGGTCAAGGGGTTGCCAATGCCGTGGGCATGGCCATTGCCGAACGCCATTTGGCCGCACGGTTTAATATGGAAGATGGACAAATAATCGATCACCACACCTATGCCATGTGCGGTGACGGGGATCTTATGGAAGGGGTCACCATGGAAGCGGTTTCCATGGCCGGTCACCTAGGGTTGGGAAAACTGATCCTGATTTATGATGACAACTCCATCACCATTGAAGGCAGTACCGATATCGCCTTTACGGAAAATGTCCGGGCAAAATTTGAGGCCATGAACTGGCATGTGGTTGAAGTGGCAGACGGCAATGACCTGGAACAAATTGAAAAGGCCATCCTGGCAGGCAAGGATGCCGTGGCACGCCCCACCCTGATCAAACTTTCCACCCACATAGCCTATGGCAGCCCCAACAAGCAGGACACCTCAGATGCCCACGGCTCGCCCCTGGGAGACGAAGAGATTCGCCTTGTCAAAGAGTTTTACGGGGTTCCTTCGGACAAAACCTTCTATGTGCCCGACGAGGTATTGGAAAACTGCAGAAAATCCCTAACCTTTGGCCAGGGGTCTGAAGACGCCTGGCAGACAATTTTTGACGGGTATAAAACGCAATACAAGGAAGAAGCCGGTCAATTTGTGGATGCCATTTCCGGGTTTCTGACCCAGGGATGGGATGCAAATATCCCTGTATTTAAAGTGGAAGATGGTGCTGTCGCCACCAGAGCCGCATCGGGAAAGGTCTTAAATGCCATTGCAGATAACCTGCCGGTGCTCATGGGCGGGTCAGCCGATCTTGCCCCCTCCAACAAGACCTATTTGACCAATGCCACTGTATTTCAGAAGGATGCCTGGGGTGGCAGAAATATCCGGTTTGGCGTGCGGGAGCATGCCATGGGCGCCATCATGTCCGGCATGTACCTGCATTCAGGAATCCGTCCCTATGGCGGGACCTTCCTGGTTTTTGCCGACTATATGCGGGGCGCCATCCGGGTGGCAAGCCTAATGAAGCTGCCCATTATCTATGTATTTACCCATGACTCGGTGGCCGTGGGCGAAGACGGCCCCACCCACCAGCCAGTGGAACACTTAGCATCCCTGCGAGCCATTCCCGGCCTTACCGTGATCCGGCCAGCAGATGCCAATGAAACCGCCTATGCCTGGAAACAGGCCCTGATCACCATGGATTCTCCCACCGCCTTGATCCTGAGTCGCCAGAAGCTGCCCACCCTGGATGTGTCTCATCGAGACGGGGAATTCAACTATGGTGCGTACACGGT
>JAFLJU010000367.1 GCA_022712835.1 Desulfobacteraceae bacterium | reverse complement strand
CTTTTGCTGTGTCAATCCACTCAACATCCATATGGTTCCTGATCAGGGCCTGCTCAATGCTTGAAAAGATCCCTTTATCCCTGCTAACGAATACGCAAATCATATATAATTCTCCTGGGGGCATTCCCCCATAATATTTTTTACTCTGCTGGCCGGTTTTTCCGGCAAAATTCATTTCCCAGGCCGGTTCTCCCGGTCATTTCCTATAGCAAATCCAGGTTGCCGGTTGCTGGGTTGTCCTGTCTTTTTCAAAAGGCTATTTAGCAAGGGATGTGCCAGGGATGGATGGTTAAAAAAAATATAAATAATATGATTTAAAATCAATGGGTTATATTTTGATCGATCGGGGAGACAAAGGGGGACAGATGTTTAGACAGGTGCATAAATGCGACCATGGGTTTCATTTGAAATAGATGAGGGTGGTCTACGCTTTTTTGCGGGGAATTTGGGGGGAGATCTTAAGGGGTGTTGTCCTGCCGGTACATTGTAACGTCCGGCAGGACACTGACAAACAGAGCCTTTACAATTTGCCGTGGGCACACCGGATCAGACCGACGGTGTCTTCCCAGGAAATGCACTCATCTGTGATGGAAACCCCGTACTTCAGGTCTTCGGCACAACCGGTGCATTTTTGGTTGCCTTCAAAAAGGTTACTTTCCAACATGAGCCCTACGATTCGATCATTGTTATCCAGCCGTTGGTCCAGGGCGCTTTTGAAAACAAAGGACTGGCCTTTAAATTTCTGGCCGGAGTTGTCATGGGAACAATCTATCATGACCGCGTCGAGGATCTCTTTTTCCCGGAGTTTTTTCTGGGCCTTGCCCACTGAGACCGGATCATAATTCGGAGTATTTCCCCCCCTGAGGACAAGGTGGCCATAGGGGTTGCCCGTGGTACTGACAACCGAGGAGAATCCATTGGGGTCAATGCCTAGAAAATGCTGGGGAGCACCCGCGGCCTGCATGGCATTTATGGCAGCTGTCAGGCTGCCGTCGGTGGTATTTTTGAACCCCACGGGCATGGACAGACCCGATGCCATTTCCCTGTGGGTTTGGGATTCTGTGGTTCTGGCACCGATGGCTACCCAGGTTAAGAGTCCTGCTATATACTGGGGGGTGATGGGATCTAAAATCTCCGTGGCCGTGGGCAGTCCCATACTGTTGATTTGAATGAGCAGGGACCGGGCATTTCTTAACCCCTGGTCCACATTGTAGGAGGCATCGAGATCCGGGTCATTGATCATGCCTTTCCAGCCCACTGTTGTCCTGGGTTTTTCAAAATAAACCCGCATGATCAGATTGATTTTGTCCTTGACTTCGTCCCGGAGATGGGTCATTTTTTCGGCATATTCCAGGGCGGCATCGGTGTCGTGGATGGAGCAGGGGCCCGCAATGATCAGAAGGCGCTTGTCTTTCCCCTGTAAAATGTTTTCTACATCTTTTCGTCCATTAATGATGACCTGGGCCACCTCATCTGTGACGGGCAGTTCTTCTTTGATGACGGCCGGAGAGGTCAGTGGTTTGAATTCTTTTACATTGACATCGTAGGTTTGTTTCATGGCAGTTTCCTTTGCAGATTTTTTACCGCCACAGCCCCCAAAAAAAAAGCCGCCGGCGGTATCGCCTGCGGCTTTCATTATTAAAGAATCAAATCAGCGCAACACAGGCAGCCAGGTATAAAAGAAATACCTAAAATAAAAATAAAATCTGTCTGTGTCACAAAAATTCATATCATTACTCCTAAAGTTTTATGCATTTACCTAAACCATATCCAGGGGTTGTGTCAAGGGCTTTGAATTTTTGATATAGTTTCCCTGGGCATGACGGGGTTGAAATTGAAGGGATGAAATTGCTTTAAATTGAGAGCAACACGCTTCTCCCCCCCTTTTTCCGGGGGTGAGCAACCTGGTTAAAGCCGACGTTTGTCGCCGTGTCCAAAATCGTTTCAAATTGGTTTTTTGATACATGAAACATGGGTTCCACAAGTAGAAACCGGCCTGCGGGTTTGAGCAATTCTTTAACCTCCCTTAGAAAGGAGTCGGTGTCTGGAGTCTCGTGAACCATATAAAAGGCAAGGATAAAATCCGCCTTTGTTCCGGGGGGCAGGCCAATTTTATCTTGGTCACATCGGTGGAGGTAAATCCTTTGGGAGAGGTTTTGGGCGGCGGCTTTTTTTTCCACCTTTGCCAGCATCTCTTTTTGCAGGTCCACTGCGATCACCTTTCCTGTTTTGCCTGTCATCCTGGCCATGTCAATGGAGAAATAGCCCGGGCCGCATCCCAGGTCCAGGATGGTGTCTCCTTGTCGAATATATTCTCCTAAAATTTTTTGGGGGTTCTGGATGATGCGACGGATGAAATTATCCAAAAAAAATGAATGACCGTGACTGCAGACATCTCCCTTAAATTCTTTGTTGTACATGGTGTCTCCTTAAGATTTTGTGTTTAGCTGGTATACACTACGGGCAAAATTTTTTGTTTTTGATCTGTGTTTTAATCGGAGGATTGAATTCTACGGGCCAGAAAATCTTCTATCCGGGTTAAAAAATCGACGATAATATCTGTACTGTGGGGATCAAGCGCCTTTAGGTAATGGCTGAAACCTCCGTCCATTGTTTCGTGCCAGTGTTTGTGGGCCCAATAGGCCATATTTCCCTTGGCCGTTAAATAGACAATGGATCGGGACAAATTTTCCGGATCTGTTTTTTTTGTGGTCAGTTCTTTTTTTTCAAGCCGCTTCAACCCTTGGGAAATGGCACCCTTTGTCACGCCGATCCATTTCCCTATATCGGTGACACTCATGTTTTCATTGTCACCGATTATTTCGATCATATGGATTTCTGAGTGGGAAAGGGACTGGCCTGTTCCAAATTTCCTGGGGGCTTTATCCAGCTTACTGGCCAGGGCCATGAGGGATTGAAACTTCCCATGAATTTTTTGTTTTTGACAATTCATGGGAAAAGCGTATACCGACTAAACTCTATTGTCAAACAATATCCTTCCCTCATTTTCGGTATCGGGGCTATCGGGGGTTACCCTAGCCGCAACACCCGCCGTCTCCACAGGATGCATTTGCTTTGCCTTTTATCCAGACCTGGATAATATAGGGGGCTCAGCCAACGCCGGGGTTGACGGTCAGGGCACTCGAGGGACAGTTGTTGACGCAGGCCCCGCATTCTATGCACGCGTTAAAATCCACAATTTTTGCTTTTTTGTCGTGCATTTCCAGTACCTGGTGGGGGCAGACCTCGGTGCAAATGCTGCAGCCGATACAGGCTTCCTTGTCCAGCACAAGGGTGGATACCGCTTCTAAGTGTCTGAAATCTTTCATGGTATTTCGTTCCTTTAAATTAAAATGCGGAGTAAATCCAGAGCCCTGCGGACAGTGTCAGGGAGACCAACTGGACGGGTATATATCGCTTCATCTCTTTTTCAACCCCGGAAGGGGAGGTGAAAGGGGTGGTGCCGGTAAAGCTCATGGCCAAAAACGAACTGATGGCCAGGCAGAACAGGAACAGGGCAAGTCCGGCGCTGAAAACGACAGTGGGAATAACCCCCAGCATGATCACACCCGTCAGGCTGCCAACAACGAGACCCTTGAGGGCAAATTCCCTGCCGGGGATATAGGGCAGGAGTGCCGGGGTAATGACCGCCCCTGACAGGATACCGGTTACCAGGGCAGCAAGGGCCAGAATTCCCCTGTACCCGGAACTTGAGAAAGAGAAAATTTCCGGGCCCATGCCCGAAAGGATAAAGAGAATAAGGGCGGTGATCAGTGCCGGTTTGAGCATGATCTGCAATTCCACCGGGGTCAGGATGATTCTTTCTAAAAAGGTAAAGGTGACGACCCGCATGGAGGGGGTCGCTTTTCGACCGTCTTCCAGAAAGGTTACAATATCCTCGGCCCGCACCGGGCCATAGACCACCCGGAACCCGGATTCTTTTTTTACGGTTTGTGCACAGATGCCGACGGCCCCCAGTTGCGGGACAATCACCCGTTTGTGATCCACTATTTTATCAAGGTCTGATCGTTTAATGCGGTGGGTAAGTTCCCGGCTGGAAAAGGTCCCTTTGGCTGCCGCACACCAGACATTGACCCCTTTGGTATCCAGGACCAGTATCCAGGCGTTCAGGGATGAAAGTTCCCGGCGCAGGTGGTCAAAGGTCATCTTGAAGTTTGCAGTGACAAGGATCTCCGATTTCTTGTCCGGATGACCCACCCCATAAAGTCCCGGGGCTACGGTATAGCGGTTGCGGTCTATTCCACAGCGAACACGGATGGTGGAACCTCGGTCCTGTGCAGAAAGTTTTGTTTTTATCCGGGGCACGGGGCCGGCATCGGTGGCGATAAAATCGGCCACATAGGGGCAGAGGCTGTATCCGGGTTTCTCATGAACCGACATGGGGTCTGACATGGGGTTGTCGCCCGCTTGTCTGTCCATTGCGGGCATGAGGGTCACTCCGGAAGTGGACAGGGTGTTTGTCCGGGGGATGTCTTTCTTGGCGTTCATAGATGTTCCTGCTATGTTATAGTTTTCCCATATAGGCTTTCACCTGGTTTAATATTTGTTTATCAACGCAAAATCTGGTTTTCGGCCCTTCCACTTCTCCGCAGACAATCCCTGATGCCTTGAGGTGTTTCAGGTGCTGGCTGATGGTGGACTGGGAAAAGGGGAAAATATCGACAATTTCCCCACACACACAGGTATCCATATCAATAAGATGCTCCACGATTTTTATCCGGGTGGGATGCCCCAGGGACTTGAAGATCTCTGCCAGTTTTTTCCTATCAGTTTTTGTGTCTTTTGTATCCATAGAATGGGTTTCTCTTTTGTTTATCGTTTATCGGTGATTAACGATAAATGAAAAATCTTTGGTTGTCAACAGCTTCTTTTTTCCGGGGGGAGAGGTCTCCGGAATTTGGGTCGGGGGGGCGGCACTGGTGCCCGGCCTTGGTGGCCTATTTGGCATCCGCCTCTTTACAGAAACAAGAGATCCTGATATTTATTGTGATACCGTAGAAAAACTTGCTATCGGGTGGAACGAGAATAATTTGCTGTTTTTTCGTACAGTGGAAAGGGGGGAAGGGTATAATGGTCCTGGCAACAGAGTATATTGATGACGGTAGTTCATTTATTGCAATTGACCCTTTGTCCATAAATCCCGAGTCTCTCTTGGAATTTTCATTATTTGAGCGCTTTGTCCTGAAAAATGGAGAATATCGGTTTCGTTGCCTTCTGGTGGATTCCCGGTCCATTCCCCAGGATCGACTTATCCAGTTGCTGGGTACCTGGGAGATCGTTTATATCCATTGCAATCAAAATCTTGAGTATGGCCGATATGTAAAAAATAACCTGGAATTTATCCTGAACCATGAATCCATTGATGTTAAAAAGAAAACCGGGACACTTATCAATTTGGCCACCGAAGTGGTCCAGGAATCCTTTGCGGCAAATTTTGCATCTCCCCAGGACTGTAACCAGGTTATTGAAAATATTGAAAAGCTGATCGCCCAGGCCATGGATTTTATCTCCAGTATTGAATCATTAAAGGGGATTGCCGATCTTATCGGCCATGATTATCAAACCCATACCCACTCCATCAAGGTGGGCTGGCTGACGGCCACCTTTATAAATTCCAACCCGGATTTGTTTGATGTTAGTGATGCACAATTAAGGGATCTTATGATCCAGGCGGCAGCTGCAGGTTTTCTCCATGACATTGGAAAAATCAAAATTCCAAAGAGCGTGATCAATAAAAAGGGAAAACTCGACAATCTTGAATATGTGATCATGCAGTCCCATACCGCCTATGCCACAAGCCTGCTCTTTGAGACCCAGCTGCCTCGTTCCTCCATGCAGACCATTTTATACCACCATGAAAATGAAGACGGCAGCGGATACCCCTGCGGTTTTTCCGGTGATCAAATCCCCTTGGTCGCAAAAATTTGTCACATTTGTGATGTGTTTGATGCCTTAACCTCAAAACGGCCCTACAAGGAACCCCGGTCACCCTTTGACGCATTGAAGATCATGGCAGGAGAGAACCCCTACCTTGAGACCCTTCAAAAATTTGAGGCCGAGGCCAAAGAAAACCCAAAAATTCCTTTAATCACTATTGTAAGAGGTGATTATGAGGCCAAGCTGCGACGTCTCCGGGAACGGGAAATGCTGGAAGAAGAGGCAAAAAAACGGGTGGAAGCCCGGACCAAGCTTCGTGATCTGGGCATGTCCCATTGTTTTGACAAAGATCTTCTTAGACGGTTTATCCTGACCATTAATCGATCGGAAAGCTTTGATCTGTCCAGGCTTTTGTAAGTCTATGGGTGTTTTCTATCCCGTTTTCTATCTCTGGGAAGCCGGGTATCCTGCCTTTGTAACAGTATCAATGGCCTGGGCCACAAGGGCGTCTTCCTGAACACAAAAACTTGCTTGCTTGGCCCCAAGATCCACGGATATTTCTGATATGCCGGTGATGGATTCAAGGGTTTTTTGAACCATTCCGGAACAATGTCCACAACTCATATTGTCCACGTTCAACGTAATTTTTGGGTCTGCCATGGGGTTCCTCCAATATTGTGGGTAAGGGTAAATATTTTCCAATTATAAGCGGTATTGAATTTTTGTCAAATCATGGAGGGAAAATTCATATCGCTGACTGGCCCCATATCACTCCAAGGAAGCAAGGGGCTAAGTGGCAGGATGTTTCTTTCTTGAATAGAGTTGTGATATGAGCATCCCTGTTAGCATCAGCGCACATCCCAAAATGGCACGCCCTGAAAGCAGTTCATTCAAAATGATCCAGCCGCCAATGGCGGCCACCACAGATTCCATGCATAAAATAATGGCGGCATGGGAAGGCGGAGAGTTCTTTTGTCCGTAAATCTGGAGCGAATAGGCCACCCCCACAGTAAGAACGCCGCCATAAATCAACGGAATGGTAATATTTAAAATATCCGAGAGCACAAAGGTTTCAAAAACGGCTGCCGTCAAAAGACTTAAAAGGGCACAAACCAGGCATTGGATGAGGGATAGCTTGGCAGCGTCAAACCGATTGGATAGCATGCCGATAATGATCAGGTGGAAGGTAAAGCAAACCGCCGACGCCAGCACCAGAACGTCACCAAATTCCATGGTCATGTTTTGGGTCACACTGAGTAAAAACAGGCCGATACTTGCAAAAAATGCACCGACCCAGGTACCGCTGGAGGGGGTTTCACTTTTAAAAAAAAGGCCGAAAAAGGGAACCATGACAACATAAAGGCCTGTGATAAAACCTGCTTTGCCGGCTGTGGTGTAGACCATCCCCACCTGTTGGAACGAAATGGCGAAAAATAGACAAACTCCTGAGATAAGGCCTGACTTTAGAAGGCCCGCATTGTTTGGCGCTGTTTTCCTCCGGGGGAAAAAAACAAAGGGCAATAATGAAAGGCATCCCAGGATAAACCTCAGGCCGTTAAAGGTAAACGGACCAACATGGTCCATTCCGATTCGTTGTGCAACAAATCCCAGGCCCCAGATGGTTGCAACAAACAATAATATGAGATCTGATTTTAAAGTGGTTGGTTTCATGAATCACTCTATTTCGTTAAATCCAAAAAAAGCCTGTTCTAATATTAAACCAAGGGGTTCGTCAAGAATATTATCTTGTCTTACCTTGATCTCTGGTCTCCGGTCTCCGGGTGCATTATCCCGATGG
>JAFLJU010000135.1 GCA_022712835.1 Desulfobacteraceae bacterium | reverse complement strand
ATTTCAACCCCTTTTACAGCTTCTCCTTCGGCTTTTTTTTTGAAATCTGGCTTAAATGATTAGATACCGCTTCTCGTATTGTAGGGTAAGCTGTTTGCAATACAGATTTTTCACACATATCAATGCTGGTTGCATCTCGCTAGCCTATTACCATTGAGAAGCTTCCATCCTTATTTTTTTTGAGATCATGATTTTCAACTTCATCACATTCCACAAACTCAACACTGACTTTGATTTTATATTTCGACATTTTTTTTCCTTTGAGAAATTATAGTTGTATAGCCTTACATCTCAAAAAGAGAAGCGGTTGTCTACCATTTTTTGTTTTTAGATATTTTTTTACTATCATCGGTTACTACAACATCAGAAATCTACCCGCACAGGTCGAACTTTTTCTATTTTCTACCCTAAAAAAACATGTCCTGTTTTTTATCATGTTCGGAAACTACTATTTCAGAACAAGGCAAGAATGCTTTATACACAGTTCATTACAGGTTTTTTAACTTTTTTTAACACGGATTATTATTGACTATCATTTGTAAAATATAGTCTATAGATGTTGTCACTTAAGGATAAAATTATCGGCACATATCAAGGGATTCTACATCCATTGATGCACGAAGACTTACCCTATGCTTGTGATGTGGGAACTAAAATGAACAGCAAGAGCTCTAAGAAATCAGGGTTTCCCCGATTGAATTATTGAAATTTCTTATATATAGTTATTTTATATCTTCTCCGGCTGCGATCCATGTAATGGAAAGGGCGGAGCTATTTTCGCTAAACAAATACTTTTAAACGATAACTGCCATAATTTTCCTCTCTCAAGGAAAAGTGCTGTTATCTATTTCTTTAAACTCATCCAGTAATTTAGCTGCTCTTCTAATCTATATCATTTTTAACTCACTCACATTCACCAAAAGAAACGACTCTTTTTCTTCTTCTATAACTTCGGTTTAGAAATCTTTATTAAAAATATCCTTACCCCAAAAAAACCAAAACCTGTTTCCACTGTTATATTTTTTTTACCATCAAACAATCAACCCGATCATCACACCCTGGCACGGGTTTCATATGAGTTTGGCAATTTTGGAGTCTTTACGCATGATGCCATTTTTAATCTTGTTTAAGGCAAGGAATACACAATTTGGGACACCAGCATAACCTTTGTCGATTTAAATTTTTTGAGCTTTTTTTGAGAAACCGGATGGCTTATCGATTGAACAAGGGGGCATCTTCAGCAACGCCTTTATTTATGGACAGCCCATGCTGATGGAACTGCTTATGCAGGAAGTATGATGGGCATCGGAAGTATAAATTTTCGGCGTGGCGACCAAAGCAGCCTGCCAAAAACACTATACTTGTGCAAAGGTCTCGAAATGGTTTTAGTCGGTTATATGATTAAGATAATTGTATTTTTGTCTAATTTAACAAAGGAATTGCAAAATGAACTATAAAAGCAACACTAACGAAGTAATTGCTAGCAACGAATGTGATCATGAACTAACACTTCTGGGCAATATTGGCAGCAGCTTAGATTACAATGATTCTCTCAGGCTTCTGATATCGAAATCATTAGGCAAAATACCTGAAGTGGGGACTCTTCTTAGCGCCATAACATCATTACTCTGGCTAAAATCAAAAGAGGATATCTGGACTGATATCAAAAAAGAAGTTGAAGCTCTTATTGACGAAAAATTAAATAAGGAAATTTACTCTAATGTGCAAGAAAGCCTTAATGGCATCAAGTCGAATTTAGATTATTTTTTAAATTATCTATATCGGCCTTCTGACGAATCCACCGCAAAAGAATTGTGGTTAGTCCTTCATAGTGAATTTAATGATAAACAGTATCATTTTCAAAGTCATGGCCATAAGATTCTATTATTGCCACTTTTTGTCCAATTTGCAAATTTGCAGTTATCGTTATTAAGAGATGGTGTCATTCATGGAAATAGTTGGGGCTGGTCGCAGTATGTGCAAGATATAAATGCTAAAGAGTTAAAAGATAAAATCGCGGAATATGAAAAATATGTCGAAGACAATGTTCAATGGAAGATTAATAAAATCAAAAAACACACTCATCGAAATGATCACAATGCAGAGCCATTTTATGCAGCCAATGTATATGAACGGAATGTCACATTAAATATCTTAGATTTTAAAAATATGTGGAAATACTTCGATACAAAAGAATACCCTCATCCAGTTGAGATAGTATTGGACAGGGAGATTTATACGAATCCTCACGGTACAGCAGATGACAGCGGCCCTGTCAAGAAGCCTTCTTCACCCACAAAACCAATCAAAGAAGTGAAAGTATGGGGCTATGACAGGATAGATGCAGTTGAAGTCTACTATCCTAAAGACGGAGGCCCAAAAGGCAAGACATCCACTGGCAGAATGGGGGATACGGATGGTGGCAGCGACAAACATCCACATGGCGGGAAATTTACGCTTAACTCCAAAAAATGTATAACTGCAACGAATTGTATCATATACCTGTTTTTTTGGAGGGCAAATAGCCCCCTTTGTTTGTAGGCGGATGAGGGCTGCAACCCTCTCCGCCTTATTTTTTGCATAAAAATAGCCCTTATCTATGGGCTATTTAATCTGACAAAATTTTAAACAGGTCAATACATTTTAAAAACTTGAGTTTTCATCAAGTACATTTAGCGTGGGGCTCTACAGGCAGTATAAAAAATAAAACCCCTTTTTCTTAGGATATTCTCGGATTTTAGCATTTTGGGGAAATTTTTTCACACTTTGGCTGCTGTTGGAGGCGGTCGGGCTATCAACAACATTATACTCATGCAAATGTATCACCGACAATTATGTTGACACCCATTATCCAACTTTAAATTAAGTTGACAATTTATGTTGTCAACTTATTTGCTTACCCCTGGTGATGAAAGTCATAAAGTCGCTATACACCCGCTTTTTAAAGATTGCATACTCATTGCAATGTTTAAAATTTAATTATGTGGTCTTTTATCTTTTGATTCGGAATTTCGCAGATTCATTCAGACTTGCAAAAAGTAAACATTAACCCTAATTCAAGAAAAGGTGAACTCCATTGATCCGTTTCATTTTCTTTACCATAATCTGTACCTGCACGGCACTGCCTTCAACTGTTTTTGCGCTTGAAACTACAACTAACACCTCAAACAGTCTGTTCTCAGCATTGAAATCCACCCTCAAGTTAAATCCGAGGGTTCTCACAGAAAGGAACAAAATCAATGCATTTAGCCGTGATCTCGCATCGGAAAAAATGCAACGGCTACCGGCTCTTTCCGTTCTGGCGGAAGTCGAAGACAGCGACGATTCCAAGGGGTTTGTAAGGGTTCTTCAGCCTCTTTGGGTGGGCGGACGGATTGACAATGCGATTGTAAAAGCCGAAATACAATTGAAACTGGCCGATACCGAACTGCTCCGGGTCCAGCGGGAACTCATGGAGCAAACCGCCGTGACCTATGCCAATCTGCTGGGATTGAAAGAGAGGATCAAGGCGGCCGAGATGAACATAAAAGAGCACCAGCGGTTGTTAGACCTGATCAAGCGGCGGCAAGAAGGCAATATTTCATCCATGACCGATGTTCAGTTGGCCCAATCACGTCTCTACCAGGCAACTCTCCAGAACGAAGAGTTAAAGGGGCAGCTCCAGCGTACCAGGACTGAGCTTTACGCTCTGACCCTTACCCGGATTAAGGACCATGAACCGGTACCGACCTTCCTGACGGATTTGCCCGGGCATGCCCAAATTGAATCAACAGTGGTCAAGGTCTCCGCCAGGCTGGCCCAGGCCAAGTTGGAAATTGAAAAATCCAGGATGGATGTCGCCCTCAGCAAATCAGAAGCCATGCCGCGCGTTTACGGGCGCCTTGAACAGGAACTCTATAACAGAGGGAATACGGGCCAAAATTTAGATACCTCGGTTGGGCTCGTCATAGAAGGAACCCTTCAAGGTGCCGGTTTCAGTAACTGGGAACGGATAAAATCCGCTGATGCAAGGGTTCGTGCCACACGGATGCAGTCCGATTCTGAAAACAATGATATCCGCCGCAACACCCTCACCCTGCTCTCCGACCGGGATATGTTCCGTCAATTTTTCACATTAAATCAGTCTCTGGTCCAATCCACGGCTAAAACCCTGACCTCTTATTTCCGGCAATACGAGGCCGGTCGAAAAAGCTGGCTTGATCTCTTAAACATCCAGCAGGAACATGCCAGGGCAAGGCTTACTCTGGAACAGGTCAGAAGCAGCCTGGAACAGGTCGGACTGAGACTGGCCGTTCAAATGGGCCGTTTGGATAGCCTATCGGGAATCAATCCATGACAGCCAAAATCAGAGAGCTCACCCCGCAAAAAAAACAGATCCCAGAGGTTTTATCCACTGCTATCCATCCACGAGTTCTGAAAAAACTTTTGATTAAAAACGGTGTTTCTGTCCCCGGGGGTGCCCTGGCTAAATCCTGTGGCACATTCCAGCCTGAGGGCGCAGTCTTAAAGCCTGCCGAACGGTTAATGGGTATTCTGGCTGGTGTTCAGAAACGGCATCTCCAGGTCTGCCAACTCAGATGGGATCGGTTGGACCGCCGATACCTGCCGGCCCTGGTCTTTCACCAGAATCAGTGGGTATATGTTGAACCGGACAAGGAAGACAGGGTCTGTCTAACCCCACCCGAAGGCCCCGGTTATCAGGTGGCCGGTGACAGCCTGGAGCAAGCATTGGTATTATGGATCCGAATCCCTCCGGAGGAACCATCCATGGGCAGCCTGCTCAGAAGCCATGCCACCCGTCTTCTGTCCAGGGAAATCTGGAAAGATAAAGGCTGGTTTTTTGAGGTCCTTGTGGCCACCATTGTCATTAATATCCTGGCCGTTGCCTCCTCTTTATTTGCCATGCAGGTCTATGACCGGGTGGTGCCTACTTTTGCCTATGCCACCCTGACAGCATTGGTGGCCGGGATGATGCTTGTCATGGGTCTGGACTGGGCACTAAAATTTATCCGGGCCAGAATCACCGATTCCCTTGCCAAACAGGTGGATCAGGCAGTCTCCCAGCATCTTTTCGAACATGTCATGGATCTTCGCCTGGATACCCGCCCCAAAAGCCTTGGAACCCTGGCGGCCCAAATGAACGGATTGGAACAGGTTCGAAATTTTTTTTCCTCCACCATTATTTTTTTTATGACCGATCTGCCATTCTGTTTCTTTTTCATCGGTGTGATTTACATCATCGGCAACAAGGTCAGCTTTGTTTATGCCTTCCTGCTTCCCGTTGCCCTGGGTTTTGGTTTGATTGCCCAACACCGCTTGAGAAAACTGGCCCGACATGAGGTCCGAAAGGGCCATGAGCGTCACGGGCTTCTGGTGGAAACCATCCAGGGAGCAGAAACCATCCAGGCCACCGGCAGTGGTTGGCGGTTCGCCGAACATTGGAAACAGATCACCGCCACCATGGCCGGTTATTCTTTTAAAAACAAAAGCATCACCAGTACCACCATTTCCAGCACCGGCACCCTGGGCACCCTGGGATATGTGGGCGCCCTGGTAGTTGGGGTCACCTGTGTAGAAACGGGGACACTCACCACAGGCGGTATGATCGCCTGTGCCATACTTGGTGGCAGAATTATAAATCCTGTGGCCCAGAGCGTTCGGTTCATGGTCCAATGGCAGCATGTCCGTGAATCCCTGGAAATGATAAACCGCCTTCTGGAAATGGAAACAGACCGCCCAGCCAACCAGGAGTATCTGTTCCCGGATGTCCTATCGGATCAGCTGGACCTTGACTCCGTTCGGTTTGCCTATCCCAATTCCCCTGTGGTTTGCATTGATATCCCTAAGCTTTCATTAAATGCCGGGAACAAAGTGGTGATATTGGGGCCCAATGGATGTGGAAAATCCACCCTGCTAAAAATCATGGCCGGACTTTTCAAGCCATCCGAAGGTCAGGTCCAACTTGGTGGAACAAATATCTTTGGCCTGGATAAACAAGTGGTAAATGAACGGGTCGGTTATCTGCCCCAGGATGTTCATCTTTTTAAGGGAACTTTGAAAAGCAATATGACCCTTAGCGGCGGTATTCCCGACGCTACCCTGATCAAGGTGGCCAAATTACTGGGCATTGACCGGATCGCCGCAGATAATCCCAGAAGCATGGAGATTGAGATATTTGAAGGCGGTCAGGGCCTGTCCGGTGGTCAGCGTCAGCTCACCGCCCTGGCCCGGCTTTTTCTTACCCGCCCCCGGATCTGGCTGTTGGATGAGCCATCGGCTGCCCTGGATCTTGAATCTGAAAACCGGGTACTGGATGCATTAACACAATGGGTTCGGCCTTCGGATATTGTCGTCATTGCCACCCACCGTCCCCGGTTAACCAGTATCGCCAACCGGGTGATTGTCATGGGCCGGGGTAAAATCATTGCCGATGGGAAACCCGATTCAATTCTCAAACTGCCCGGAACTCGATTTCATAAACCCATGCCACAAAGGTAAGACAATGCATCCTTTTGAAAATCAATCCACCCCCATGATCCACCGGACCCGCTATTCTCTTGTATTATGGATACTGATTCTTGGGATGGCCGCCGGGGTTGCCTGGGCCTTTTACTTTAGAATTGACCAGACCACACGGGGAGTGGGAACTGTTATCACCACCAGCCGGATACAAATTATCCAGGCCGTGGACGGCGGTGTTCTGGAATCTTTGAAAGTAAAAGAGGGAGACCGGGTTAAGGGAAAGCAAATTCTGGCCATATTTAATCAAACCCGATTTTCTGCGGCGGTAAAAGAGCTGGAAGCCCGTCTGGCGGCTCTTTATGCAAGGGAAGCCCGTCTCCATGCAGAGATTACCGAGGCCAAACACATTCAGTTCCCCAAACAAATTGAGAAATTTTCAGACCTTATCTCGGTACAGACAGCACTTTTTTTACAACGGGTCCAAGGCATGAAAGAAGCCTTGGCAAACCTAAATACTGCGGTTTCGCTTGCCAAAGAAGAGCGTCAACTGGTGAAGGATCTGTCAAAAACAGGCGATGTCAGTAGGTCCGAAGTGCTCAAGGCCGAACGAATGCTCAATGATACAAAGGGAGCAGCAATTAACCTGAAGAATAAATATTTCCAGGATGTTCAATTGGAACTGGCAAAGGTGGAAGATGAAATTGGGCAGAATGAGCAGATCCTGGCCCAACGGGCCCAGCAATTAAAAGACAGTGTGATCTGCGCGCCTGTGGCAGGAATCGTAAAAAATGTCCGTATCACTACATTGGGTGGTGTGCTCAGGCCCGGGGATGAACTCATGCAGATTATTCCGGTGGATGAACGGCTTATTGTGGAAGCCAAAATACGGCCCGCTGATATTGCGGATATCCATCCCGGCCTTACGGCAAGTCTTAAGTTCGATGCCTTTGACTATACTATTTTTGGTGCTGTTGAAGGACGGGTCATGTATGTGAGCGGGGACACCCTTCGGGAACAAACCCCCCAGGGAGAACAAACCTATTACCGGGTTCACCTGGAAACATTAAGCGCCCCTGTTATCACCCGAATCGGCAGATCCATTCAGTTGCTTCCCGGGATGACGGCCCAGGTGGATATCCGCACCGGTCAAAGAACTGTATTAAATTTCCTTTTAAAACCCCTTAAAAAAACCCTGGCAGAATCCTTTGGTGAAAAATAATTCGGGAGACAAACCATGCTGATCATAATTGAAAAACGACAGGACAATACCATTGTCGAGTATTCCTTTAAAGAATTGTCATCCATTAAAGCCCATCCAGGTTCTGTGTATACCATCAAGGACACACAAACGGATCAGCTTCCTGAAGGTTTGATTCTCAAGCGTGACGGAGATGATCTTGAGATTGAAGTCACAAAAGATTCCATTGTCAAAATCGAAGATTTTTACGGTGAAGATACCAATACCCTGTTCAGCACGGACGGATCATTGACACCGGTTGAGAAAATGTCTGTTTCCGGGAATACTGATGAAACTGCCGACTCCCCAGACCAGGTGGTCTGGCAGGCTGAAGAAAGCGGATCAGGGTCTGTTGGCTGGTTTGGGGGACTCCTGGGACTCCTGGGGCTCGGTGGGATAGCAGCATTCGCAAGCAGTAGCTCCTCATCGGGCAGCTCTTCGGAAACGCCTGTTGCCACCCCTTTTTCAATCGTTGTCAATGCAGCAGCCGGACCATTCACGGCAGATGTCTTGGTGGAAGTTTACGATAAGGATGGTAATCTTTTGGAGGCGGCTGTTCATAATTTCGGAGATAACAGCCTTCAGATTACACTTGCCATCGACTATGTGGGCCCGATCTTTGTAAAAGTCATTGACAACAATGACGGGGTCGGCGCATCCCCGGATTTTAGAAATGAGACAGGGGAGTCTCTGGATCTTTCCTTTGATCTTCGGGCCATGGTCATGGCTGACGGAACGGGCAATGTGAATGTAACGGTTTCCCCGCTTACAGAACTTGCCGTTCGGGCCGCAGGAGTTGATGAAACCACTTTTAATGAAGCCGCCCTGGTCTATAATGACCATATTGCCAAAGTGTTTGGGATTGATGATATTATTGGCACAGCACCGGTCACCACCATTAATGCCGACGGCACTGCAAATCAAAGCTTTATCCAAGCCGACGGGCTGACGGCGGCAGAACAATACGGCAAAGCATTGGCCCAGCTCTCCGGGGGCGATGATACCAACTCTGAGCTTGATACCCTCGCAGCTTCCTTAATCGTTGACGGAGAAACCGGACAGGCAAGCCTGGACAGCAATGGTCAATGCCTTATCACGGACTGTGCGACTAAATATGAGGAAAAACGGATCG
>JAFLJU010000021.1 GCA_022712835.1 Desulfobacteraceae bacterium | reverse complement strand
ACACCTATGTTTTCTTATCAAAAAAACCTCTTCCTTTGGGAACCCCCAGCGTATGACCTATCCGTTCATGAACAAAGCCATTTCCATCGCCTTGTATGAAGCACTGACCCAAGATCCCTTTTATATCATCCTGGAACAAAAGGCCTCCATTGATCCGGCAACGGCAAAAAAAGCCATGCTCAAATACATGGATTATTCCATGAAAGAAGCCCGGGACCACGGTAATTTAGGCCTGACAAAAGAACTCGCCCAGGGGGCTTGTCTTTGGTCAAAACCGGTTGACAAAGCCCTGGGCCTGCAAATCACCCAAAACAAAAAACAATTTTTATTGGAACATCTAGGCAGGGAAAGTCTTGACACCTATTGCCAAATTGTGGATTTTATGTCAGAGGAATCAAGAGGGGTGGTGTCTGACAATTTCTGGTATTTATCCATTTTGGGGATATCCCCGGATCATCAGGGGAAAGGTCTTGGCCTTGACCTGGTGCTTCCGGTGCTTGGGTTGACAGATAAAATCGGAGTCGCCACCTATCTTGAAACCTTTACCCCGAAAAACTTTGGATTCTACAAGCGCCTGGGTTTTTTTGAGGCAAAAACTGTTCATGAACCTGTCACAGGTGCAGACTATACCATCATGATCCGGGATGCAAAATAGTCCTGATGGATCGCACCCAATCCAAAGAAATAAACAAAATGGAGACTTCCTGTGGAATTAACGGTTTTAGTGGACAACAACACCCTGATCGACCGATATTTCAAGGCCGAACCCGGACTTTCCCTGCTCATTGAAACCCAGGGAACCCGAGTTCTCTTTGACACCGGGTATTCGGATCTTTTTTTAACTAATGCTCAAAAAATGAACAAAGACCTGTCCCAGCTTGATTTTCTGGTGATCTCCCACAGCCATTTGGACCATACCTGGGGCCTTGAGCCATTTGTCCGGTACCTAACGGAACGAGGAATAGAGCAGCAACCTTTCAAGCGCCCGGCGCTTATCGCCCACCCGGACATTTTCACCAGTGCCGGCATGGAGGCAATTCCAGAATTCGGCAGCCTGATGTCCCGGGGGAAAATGGCCCGGCACCTGGATCTTCAATTGAGCAAAACCCCGGTTCAACTCGGGCCAGGGCTGACGTTTCTGGGGGAAATTCCCAGGAACACTGCCTTTGAAGGTCAGATGACCTTTGGAAAAAAGGAAGGCCAGGAATCTTTGGACCGGGTCATGGATGATTCAGCCCTGGTATATCAGTCCCAAAAGGGGTTGGTCATCATCACAGGGTGTTCCCATTCAGGAATTTGCAATATTATTGCCTACGCCCAAAAGGTATGTGAAGACACCCGGGTGGCGGATATTATCGGGGGATTCCACTTGCTGAATCCGGGAAAAGAGCAACTATCCGGTACCCTTGACTATTTTAAGAAACTTTCTCCCGGTGCCGTCCATGCCTGCCACTGCACCGACCTTGAATCAAAGATTGCCCTGTCCCAGGTTAGCAATGTCAAGGAAGTGGGGGTGGGACTGACCCTGTGCTATGACCCTGTGCTATGATAGGGTATGATACGATATCATGAAATATGATGGAACCCGGACCAAGCGGGGAAAATTTGCAAATAGGAGCACATGACCTATGGATAATGCAACAGTGGAAAATTCAAACATGGATAATGCAATAACGGACAAAAATTTCAAATTTTCAGTTCTGGGAACAACCAACCTAAAGGTAGGTCGCCTTGGGCTTGCCGGCAGTTATGGCGCCCCGGCCATAGCCTATGAAAAGGCCTTTGAAAACGGGTGCAATTATTTTTCTTCAGGATCAGGCAGACTTAGGTCCCAGTTGAAGCAGGCGGTGAAAAATCTGGTCAGCCAGGGGCAGCGGGAGAAAATGGTCATCAGTGTCCAAACCTATGCCAGATTTGGGGTGATGACCGAGATCTGGTTTAAACAAAGCCTTGCCAGCATGGGAATAGACCATGCCGATATTCTCATGCTGGGATGGCACAATAACACCCCCTCCAACAGGCTCATGGACTTTGCCCTTGGGATGCAAGAAAAAGGACTCTGCCGGTTCATCGGAATTTCCGGCCACAACCGGTCCCTTTTCCCAAAACTTATGGAAGAGAAAAAAATTGATCTCTTCCATATCCGGTATAACCCCGCCCACCCAGGAGCCCAAAAAGAATGTTTTCCCCTGGTTGAAAAGGATGGCGCCCCAGGCCTTGTCACCTATACCGCCACCCGATGGGGCCACCTGCTCCAGGATAAACACATGCCTTCCGGGGAATCACCTTTGAGTGCCCGGGACTGCTATCGGTTTTCCCTGTCCGATCCCCGGGTGAACATCTGCCTGTGCGGCCCCAAAAATATGGACCAGATGCAAACTGCATTAAGCGCCTTGGACAAGGGACCACTCACTCCTGCTGAAACAGAAAGGATCACCCGCATCGGGGATCATGTTCACAAAACGGCAAAGGGATTTTTTTAGATAGACTTCTTGAAACCAAAGGGACCCAATTTACAAATAACGGCCATGGGCTGCCACGGATCTCCATGGGCACCCACAACAAGACATGAAAGAATCCGATAAGTTGACGGGCTCTTTTATATAAACCATAAAAAAACAAAGGCAAGAAAATGGATATCACTGCCATCAATATCGATAAAATCATAGATCTCATCACCATCTGGATAACCACCTATTCCATGAAAATCATTGCAGCTGCTCTGATCTTTATCATTGGAAAATGGATCGCAAAAAGAGTCACCGGCCTTTTCATCAAACTGCTGGAAAGAAACAAGGTAGACATCACCCTGACCCGATTCTTGGAAAGCATTGTTTACTACACCCTGCTTACGGGCGTTCTGATTGCAGCTGCCGGTCAGCTGGGAATCAACACCACCTCCTTTATCGCCATTGTGGGTGCCGCCGGTCTTGCCATCGGCCTTGCTCTCAAGGACTCCTTGTCCAATTTTTCCTCGGGGGTGATGCTGATCTTATTTCGCCCCTTCCGGGTAGGAGATTTTGTATCGGCTGGCGGGGTCACAGGCAGTGTCACGGGCATTCATATGTTCAATACCACCTTGAACACCCCGGACAACCAGCAGGTGATTGTTCCCAATGCCAATATCACCAATGGGGTGATCACCAATGTCACGGCCAATGATACGCGACGGGTGGACCTTACCATCGGCATCGGGTATGGGGATGATATTTTAAAGGCCAAACGGGTATTGGGCGAAATTCTTGCGACAGAAGAACGGATGCTTGAAACCCCTGCCCCCAAGATTGCCGTGTCTGAGCTTGCCGATTCCAGTGTCAATTTTGTGGTCCGGCCCTGGGTGAAAACCGAAGATTATTGGGACGTCTATTTTGATTTGACGGAAAAAATAAAACTGACCTTTGACAAGGAAGGCATCAGTATTCCCTTCCCCCAGCAGGATGTCCATATTTTCCAGGAGAAAAGCGGCCCCGATGCTTAAACCCTAATCAAGCGTCTAATGCCTAACCCTGGCTCGCCAGAATAATTGCAACATTAAAACCGGAAACCAGACCATGCCTGAAATGAGTTCATCAAAAGACAAAACAACCAAAATGACGGATACCCTAGTTGCCCTGTTGGAAACGCAATACAAGATATCCGGGACCCTGACCCGGCTGGCCGGAGAAAATGAAAACTATCTGGTCGAAACGATGGACGATAAGAAATTTGTGCTCAAGATTATCGACAAAGATACCGCGTCCGGGATAATCGAAATAGAGCACCTGGCAGTGGAGCGCCTCATTGATGTTGGATTTGATGCAAAATTTGATAAAAGCCATAGTGATGAAGGATTTGATGGCGGGCCTAGGGTTCGTTTGCCCCGGGTAATCCCCACCAGGACCGGGGCAATTGAAGCCCGGGCCATAACCTGTGAAGGAAAACAGCTTAGGGGGAGGCTTTTGGAGTTTGTTCCTGGAAAGGCCTGGTGTGAGGTGCTTCCGGCTACCACCCAAAGATTTGAGGCGCTTGGCCGCACCATTGCCCAACTCAATCTGGCAATGGAAGCAATCCTCCACCCCGATGCCAGCCGCACCCACCACTGGGACCTTGCCAGGGCGGACCAGCACCGCGCTTCCATTTCCCAAATCCATGACCCCAACCGCCGCAGGATACTGGAACAGGTGTTTCATTGGTATGCCGCCATTGCCAGACCTTTGTTCCAGGATCTGCCCTCCTCCCTTATCCATGGGGATATCAATGACGATAATGTTCTGGTGGACAACAACCGTATCCAGGGTATCCTGGATTTTGGGGACTGCCTGGAAAACCCCACCATCTGCGACCTGGCCATAGCGCTTGCCTATATCACCCTGGATGAACCCGACCCCCTGGAAGCGGCTTCGATAATGGTGGGGGCCTACCATAATCTCCGCCCCCTGTCCCCGGAAGAACTTGTGGTCTTGTTTCCCCTCATGTGCGCAAGGCTCGCAGTATCGGTCATCATCTCCGCCAAACGACGGGCCATTGACCCCACCCGGACAAGCTGGTTTGTCTCGGAAGAAAGGGCCTGGAAAAAACTTATTTTTTTTGCCACCATCCCCCCGGCCGATGCCGCCATTAAGCTTGCCTCGAAAACAAATATCCCACAGGAAGACCGGGGAGAATCAGTCTCAACCCTGATGGAAAGACGTCAGAAATGCATTGCCCCCTCCCTGTCTGCCTCCTATGAAACCCCATTAAAAATCATTCGGGGCAAGGGCCAGTACCTCTATGACTATTATGGCCGACCTTTTCTGGATCTTTACAACAATGTCTGCCATGTGGGCCACTGCCACCCCCGGGTGGTGAAAGCGGGTCAGCAGCAGATGGAAAAGCTCAACACCAACACCCGGTATCTCTATGACGGCCTCACCGATTATGCCCAAAAACTTTGCAGCACCCTGCCCCGGGAACTTGACACCTGTTTTTTTGTCAATTCCGGCAGCGAAGCCAATGAACTTGCGGTGCGCATTGCCAAAACAGTCACCGGCCGCTCGGACATGCTGGTGGTGGACGGGGCCTACCACGGCCACACCGCCGCCATGATCGACATCAGTCCCTATAAGTTCATGGGGCGGGGCGGCAAAGGACATCCCGAACCCTGGGTCCACGTGGTTCCGGTGGCCGATGGATACCGGGGCGCATATAAGGGCCAGGGAAAAGAGACGGGCAGAGCCTACGGAGATGAGTTGGGCAGGATCATCCAGGAAATCCACCGGCCCATTGCCGGATTTATCACCGAATCCCTGCTCTCCTGCGGGGGACAGGTGATCCCGCCCGAAGGTTATTTTAAAACTGCCTTTGCCCATGTAAGAGCCGCCGGAGGCCTGTGCATCACCGATGAGGTCCAGACAGGCTTTGGCCGGGTGGGCTC
>JAFLJU010000279.1 GCA_022712835.1 Desulfobacteraceae bacterium | reverse complement strand
AACCTCGCACATTGCTGGCAGAAGACAACGGCAATTCATCGGAAGCCTGATGCGGGATGTGGACCCGGAACCCATTCGACAGGCATTGTTGCAAGTCCATGACGCCCCGCCCGTTGAATCGGAAATCATCAAAGAGGCCCGGATGTGGCGGGACAAGTTATTAACAGGGGAGCCTGCTGTATTGGAAGACTTCATCCGTGCCTGCCCGGGACTTGAGCGACAGAGACTCAAGCAACTCATCAGAAATGCCCAGAAAGAGAATGCTCAGAAAGAAAAAGCAGGCAAATCTTCCAAATCCCTGAAAGCCTTGGAAAGGATAATTATGGAAGGGTTGGGAGAATAACTTACCTAGGATTTTAGTTTTATTCACTATTATGGCAATTAAAAACAATTCATAACGAGGGAACAATGATAAAAGAGAGGTATGATTTTATTATTACCGGTGCAGGCCCCACAGGCCTTGCCGCTGCGATTACGGCCGGTCGTCTTGGCGCCTCATGCATCGTCCTTGAAAAGGGAAAAAGGCCCGGACCTGAACCCAGGGGAGAAAGCATTGCTCAATATGAATTAATGGATGCGCTTTTGGGCAAAGACTGGTTAAAAAATAATGCCTCCAATGATCCCTCCTTTAGAAGATTTCACAGTCCCATGGACCGCAAGCAGTCACTCATTAATGTTCACAAGCCCTATTATTTTTTCCATTGGCATGATCTGATGACCCATATGAAAGCCCTTGCCATGAAGGCGGGGGCAAGGTTTTTATTTGAATCCGAAGTGTTGGATTTAATAGAAGAAGACAAGCGCTGTGTGGGGATACGGTACAAGGACACGCAAAACAATATCCATGAGATAAAAGGAACAACAATTCTCGCATGTATGGGGCACAAAGACCCCCTGGGCAAGAAATTTGGAATCCAGCGAGATGCCATAGATTGCCCCACCATTAAATATTACAGTACCCATGCCCCGGCGGTAAAGATATCGGAACATCCAAATCTTCAATTTTATTTGATCCCCCCTAAAATGCTAGAAATGGCACCCAACCTGCCGCCGGCAGTCGCCTATGTTTTTCCATTGGCCGATGGAGAAATGGAAGCCGGATTAATGCTTCGTCTGGGACAGCTGGATAGTATAAAAAATGTTGAAATACCGGATAATAAACTGATGCACAAGGTATGGGATCATTTAACAAACGAGTATCCCGGTTTTTCCGACTTTTTTAAAGGGGCTGAGACAACCTATAAAAAATTAACGGTAATTTCCAACCGCCAATTATTTGAAAATATTATTCCCCATGAACGAGGCGGTTTGATATTTCTCGGAGACACCATTGGTTTCAGCGAAGCAAATGGATCCTCCGGTTTATATTTTGGCATGGCCCAGGCCGATTTTTGGGTTCGCTTGATTCAAAAAGAAAGGGGAATAAATGAGGGGGTCTGGTCTGGAAATTTTGCAGCCACCGCCAAAAACAGCTATCAAAAATGGTCTGTTTATAAATATATCAAAAAATCTTATAAAGACATTGTTTTGGCCGAAAAAATCATGTTCAAATTCTGTGGGTCTGATCGCTTGTTAAACAGATGGTGGAAACCGCTCATGGCACTTTTACAAATGAAAAGCTGAAAACCAATAACCCCAACAAACACATATTGTTTTAAGAAATTGGCTTTTTACAAAAGATTCTCTTGTGATTTTCAATCAATTTTTACTCAAGAAGGCAGGTTATGGAAACAGATCGTCAAAAATCAGATTCTTTTAAATGGGTTCCACTTATCATCACAATTTCAGCAGGTTTTTTTATCTGGTTTTCACCCATACCGTCCGGGGTCAAACCCGAGGCCTGGCATCTCTTTGCCATATTTGTGGCCACCATTACCGGTATCATTCTAAAAGTAAAACCCATGGGAGCGGTTGCCATCATGGGGATTGCAGTCACGGCTTTTACGGGGGTGCTTGACCCGGCCAATCCCGGTAATGCAGTTGCCAATGCATTGAGCGGTTTTTCCAACACAACCATCTGGCTGATTGTTCTGGCCTTTTTCATTACCAGAGGATTCATCAAAACAGGTCTTGGTTCCCGTATTGCCTTTATCTTTGTTAAATTTTTCGGGAAGAAAACCCTGGGATTAAGTTATGGACTTTTAGGGGCCGACTTGATTCTCGCCCCTGCCACCCCCAGCAATACCGCAAGGGCTGGCGGTATTATTTATCCCATCATGAAATCCCTGGCCATGGGGTTTGGGTCAGATCCGGACAAGCCTGAAACACGGCGAAAGATGGGCGCTTTTCTGACCATGACCGCCTATCACGGCAATATCATTACCTCGGCCATGTTCATGACGGCAATGGCCGCAAATCCACTGGCTGCAAAACTTGCCACAGATGCAGGGTTTAAGATAACCTGGGGAAGCTGGGCCCTTGCAGCCAGTGTTCCCGGATTGATATCCCTTGCGGTGGTTCCCTATATTATTTATAAGCTCTACCCTCCCGAGATTAAATCCACCCCGGATGCCCCTGAATTTGCCAGGAGAGAGCTTACGAAAATGGGGCCGATGAAAAAAGATGAATGGATTACATTTTTAACCTTTGTCCTTCTCATTTTCTTGTGGGTATTTGGTGACAAGATAAGTGTCCATAGCACCTCTGCTGCTATATTGGGCTTAAGCATATTGTTGGTCACCAATGTTCTTACCTGGGAGGACGTGATTCAAGAAAAGGGGGCCTGGGATACACTTGTCTGGTTTTCAGCCCTAGTGATGATGGCCTCCTATCTAAATAAACTGGGCATGATCGCCTGGTTCGGAAGCACAATGGAAGCCTCAATTTCAGGCGTTCCATGGACAACAGCCTTTCCCATTATTATTGGTGTTTATTTTTATTCCCATTACCTTTTCGCAAGCTCCACCGCCCATGTCTCGGCCATGTATGCCGCTTTTCTTGCCCTTGGGGTTGCGGTCGGCGTTCCAGGCATGCTGCTGGCGCTGACCCTGGGCTTTGTCAGTAACCTCTATGCTGTCATCACCCACTATGGAATGGGACCTGCCCCCATACTCTTCGGATCTGGGTATGTTGAGCTGAAGACCTGGTGGATATTGGGGTTTATTATGAGTATTGTTTTTCTCATTATCTGGATGGGCATCGGCGGGATATGGTGGAAAGTGATCGGGCTTTATTAATCACTTTTTGTCCCTGTTTTTTGTCCCCGCTTTTTATCTCATGGGACAATCCGGACAGAATACGTCTAGGAATCCACCCGTTCAATCCTAGCACCCAAGGCATTAAGACGCCCGTCGATGTTTTCATAGCCCCGGTCAATCTGGTTGATATTTTCAATCCGGCTGGTTCCGTTTGCGGCAAGAGCGGCAATCAGGAGGGACACGCCTGCCCGGATGTCCGGGGAGACCATTCGAATGCCGGTCAGAGGGTTTTTTTTATTAAGCCCGATAACCGTTGCTCTATGGGGATCACACAGGATAATCCGGGCGCCCATGTCGATTAGTTTATCCACAAAAAACAACCGGCTTTCGAACATTTTCTGGTGAATCAGAACCGATCCTTCAGCCTGTGTGGCAACCACCAGCAGGATGCTGAGAAGATCAGGCGTCACCCCTGGCCAGGGCGCATCTGCAATGGTTAAAAGAGACCCGTTGATCAATGTATCAATTTTGTAATGGTCCTGGCCTATAACACGGATGGAATCCCCGTTCATTTCAAGGGTGATCCCGAGCTTTTCAAAGGTTCTGGGTATCACTCCCAGCATATCGATCCTGCAGTCTTTGATGGTGATATCCGACCCGGTCATACCAGCTAGACCGATTAAACTGCCCACTTCGATCATATCGGGAAGCAAGGTATGGGTGCAACCGCCAAGATAATCAACACCCGTGATCTCCAGCAGGTTTGAACCGATCCCCTTGATATCGGCCCCCATTTCCACCAGCATCCTGCAAAGCTGCTGGACATATGGTTCACAAGCTGCATTAAAGATGGTGGTCGTTCCTTTGGCCTTGACCGCGGCCATGAGAATATTGGCGGTTCCGGTCACCGACGCTTCGTCCAACAGCATATAACACCCTTTCAGTCTCTTTCCTAGGACATCAAACCGACCCCGCTTCGGATCAAAGGAAACCGCTGCCCCGAGTTTTTCAAACCCGGTCAGGTGAGTGTCCAGATGCCGTCTTCCGATTTTATCCCCCCCGGGGCTGGGTAACCTGGAATAGCCAAGGCGAGATAAAAGCGCACCCAAAAGCATGACAGAGCCCCGGAGGGTCCCGGCACAGTCCTGGTACCTTTCAGATTCAAGAAACGCTTCATTGATGGTTTCAGCCTGAAAAATATAGCTTCCCTTTTCAATGGGCGTAACCTTCACCCCCAGACCTTTAAGCAGGCTGATCAACTTGTTCACATCCACAATATCCGGGATATTATGGATACGGACAGGCTGATCCGTCATCAGGACGGCGTTTAATATGGGCAGGGCTTCATTTTTTGCCCCCTGGGGCGTGATGCTACCGGAAAGCTTTAATCCACCTTCTATTTTAAAATATGACATGTATATGTTCCTTAAGCGATTTTTAAAACCGGGTATTCAATTAAATATTTTTAAGAGTGATATAATAATTAATCATGACATATTTATCAAGATATAAATCAGGAATGGCCCCTACAAGATTTTTGATTTAATCCACAATTATTGTTCAATTTGGAAATTAAAAATTTGGTTCAGTGAAATACCAGAAAATTTTTGGATACCACATATTCGGGTGTCATGGTTGGGAGAAGCGCCAAACCTCATTTTGGCATTGGGAAGTTG
>JAFLJU010000020.1 GCA_022712835.1 Desulfobacteraceae bacterium | reverse complement strand
ATCACATTCAATTGGGTGAAATCATCCATGATGGCATCCAGCATCTGTCGCATTTTCTCCATTTCCGCCATGAATTGATCTGTCAGTTCAATGGCAGGCTGGCCCTCAAACAAAACCGGCCGGTACCACTGGCCGGACTTGTCAACCGCCTGTTCTTTCGTTTCTTGGGGAGTTTCTTGCCGGGTTTGTACCTGGCCCATATTTTGGGTTATCTTCTGATCCATCAGATCCAGGAATTTAAATTCCTGTGTTACTTGCTGATGGCTGGTTTCAGAATAGTTTCTTGACGAGAAAAGGTCTAAATTGAAAGTATCAATTTTCAATGTCGGCCTCCTTTTAACAAGTTTCAGCTGCCTCATCCTCCGGAATCGGAGCCGAAGATGCTTGCCATGGGTGACCTCCTGTCACACCGGATCATCAGGGGGAACCCCCTGCCTTCCTATTTTGCAAGCAACATGCAGACCATGATCCCATATCATTGATTTCCCAGGGAAAACCAAAAATACCGGGAAAAAGAGACCCTCTTTTTCCCGGTATTTTTTGCCTGACAGTAGTCATTTTTTCCATTTAATATCAGTTTTTTTAATTTTTTTGGTGGATTTTTCCTCCATGTTTGATCACCATTTTTTCCAAAATTTCATGGGATTGGGCTCCCACTAATCGGTCCAGTCCCATGATAAATGTCGGGACAGCCGTGATTTTCTTTGTCCGGGATAATTCCCAGTCTGCGTCCACGGCACCCTTAAATGTCCGTTGGTCAATAACCGATTCCCCTTCCCCGGGGTCAAGCCCCACAGACCGGATCAACGAAAGCAGCACTTCTTTTTTGGCAAGGTTATCACCCGCCACAAAATAGGCGCGAAAGGCAGCCATGTGGAAGGCATGCCCCTTTCCCTTTTCTTCGGCCCAGAGCCCGACTTCCTGGGCAAGACGACTGTTATAGGTCATTTTTCGATCCCCCATGGGAAGATTGAATTTTGCCGCCGTGGCCTGGAGCTGGGCCACAATCTTGTCCACATCGGAAAAAATGCCTTTCCGGGCAAATAATTCTTCCAGGGAAAGGCCCTGGTCGGGGGTGTCAGGGTGAAGCGGAAAGGCCCGCCATTTTACTTCAATTCCATACTCTTTTTCTAATTTTTCAATACTCCCGGTAATGAAATAGCACCAGGGTCAGACATAATCTGAAAATATTTCAAGCACCAACTGGCAAGGGTTAGAGCTATCTTTTAAAGGGGTTTTAGAATTATTCATTTTTTGCTCCTTTTTAACAGTTTTTTATTTGGTTTGGTAATTTTGTACCACATTTTTAAAAACACCACCAACGCCAAAGTATATTCCCAGGATTACATTTATAATAATTTGACAACAAATCAGACAAATTGGTATACTCTCACACGTTTAATGCTAAATTGTAACTGAATGGTCCATTTCTGTAACTATTGTATTCTTCGATTCTTCTCGTCACGGTCTGTGAATTTTTTCTCACAATTAATTGTATTTTTTTAAAAGGAGTGCGTTATGGCCGTTTCCATTATTATAAAAAGATTGGTGAAAGATGAAACACTAGCCGCCCGACTGGCCCCTCTTATCGTACAACTCAGATCCAGGGCCAGCGTTCAGCCTGGGTTCCTCACAGATCAGACCTTTAGCTGCCTGGACTGTGAAGGGGAGTATCTGATCATGAGCACCTGGAATACGCTGGAAGATTGGAACAAATGGATGCACAGCCAGGAACGCATGACTATCCAGCACAAAGTCGATGAATTGCTGGGGGAGAAGACTATTTACCGGTATTATGAGCCGGTTGTGGGCGGTATTACCCCGAAGTTTTACCCCAAGGAAAATCAGGCGTAATTCTACTCATTGATTCACGGGACGCCTGGGTCCCCAGTTGGGTGGGGTGACCCGTGTCAGGACCGAAGCGCTTCAAGGGCTTTTCCTGCCTCGGGAGCCAACTTTATGAATGCAGCCAACTTGTCACAAATATAGTCTTTACATCCCGCGCAATTTTCAACTCCCTTTGTAAAACAGCATTGACGGATGTCACACCGGTCACAATGGAAAAATTTTATCCCGTCTGAGGTGCAGCCGGTGCAATTTATCTGGGCGGGTTTAATCTCTGCCTGGTACAGTTTTGACCAGGCGTGAGCCGTTTTTTCTCTTTTCCCGTCATCGTTCTCCTGGGTCGCAAGATAGGCCTCACATTTGGAACAATTTAATCCGCAATAGGCGATCATTTTATTCTCCTTTAAATGTTAGGGGTATTCGATCGATTTGTGCTTTATCAAAATT